>DASSGR010000222.1:0-18593 GCA_035693425.1 Solirubrobacteraceae bacterium | reverse complement strand
CTTGGCCGGTGGACCGCCCACCAGCGTGCCGGAGGGGCCCAAGTACCACGAGCGGGCCTGTGTGCCCGGTACTGGGAAGCGCGAGAACGAGTGCTCGAACCCGGGCACGGGCGAGCCAGGATTGGCGCTGCTAGCGCCGTTGTCGAACAGCACGCGGATCGAGGGCAGCCGCTGGAACGCGGCCAGCGCCGCGGCGTAGGAGGGCTCGTGCTGGATCGGGTCGTCCGGCAGCGTCACACCGTTGACGCCCAGCGCGGTCGCGTACAGCGTCGGCGCGAGCGCCTGCGCCGCGGCCGACACGGTCGGATTGCGCCGCGCGACGTACAACTCGAGGAAGTCGTACCAGCGCGTGAATGTGGCCGGGTCCAGCGAGTCTGCGTGCACGCCGTTGGTGAACGTGAACCACTTGTGGCGGGTCCCGGTGAAGTGCTCGGCGAGGTCGGTGCAGTGGCCGCCGGTCTGCTCGTCGGTGAACTGACAGGCCATGTACGTCGGCACCTTGATCTTGTGCACGAACTTGATCGGCGACAGCGGGTCGGCGACCGACGGCACGTAATGGCTGTTGGCGCGGACCTGCTTGACCAGATTGACCGCCTCCTGATGCAGCACCTGGTTGGCCTTGCAGATCGCGTCGCCGTCGTGGATCTGCTTCAACGCCCATGCCTGATCGCCGGTCGGAGAGTTCGCCAGCGCGTCCTGATCGCGCTCCTTGGTCCAGGGCAGCGCGAAGCCGGTGTTCAGGATCCCGCCCGGATACAGCGTGGTGGCGCTGTTGTCGATCACCGACAGCGGTGTGATCGCCGCGAGATCGGGCGGATCGGTCTTGGCGACGAACAGCTGGCTGATGCCGCCGTACGAGATGCCCATCATCCCGACCTTGTGGTGCAGCACCCACGGCTGATGCGCGACGGTCTCGACCAGGTCGTAGCCGTCGAGATTCTGCAGCGTGTCGAAGTAGTTGAAAGCGCCGCCCGAGCACCCGGTGCCGCGCATGTTGACGTCGACGACCGCGAAGCCCAGCAGCGTGGCGATCTGGCTGATGCCGTTGTTCGGGCCGGCCGGGTTTGCGTATCCGTAGCCCGAGTACTCAATCAGCGTTGGATACGGGCCCGGCCCGCTCGGCAGATGGACGTCGATCGCGAGCTTGACGCCATCGCGGACGGTGAGGTAGCCATAGCCCGAAGCAGGAACGCGCTGGTTGTAGAAGCGGGTGCTCGGGGGCGCCGAGCGGTCGGTCATCACCGTGACCGGGCCGCTGGCACGCCCACCGGCGGGCCGCACGTGGTACCCGGGGCCGGGCTTGACGCCGTGGTACACGACGCCGCCTAGCGAGCCAGCGCGACGCGATTGCACGACGCGGCCGCGACGATCTAGCAGCGCAACGCCCTGGTGGGCGTGGGCGCCCAGGACGTAGACCTGCTGGACGCTGCCGCGCACGGTGAGTGCCGACGCGCCTTGAGCTGTAGCACCCAGCAGCGCCAACGCGGTGGCCACGGCGACGACGTAAGAGCGGATCGAGATCTTCATGGTCAGGACTTCCGGGCCGTTCCCACGAATACCGACGCCGTCAGTGTCGCGGCAAGCTAGCACGCCCAATGTTCACGACGTGTTTGCAACGCGCGCGTACAACTCAGGCCGGCGGTCGGCCAGCACGTCGTTGTGCGGGCTGATTCGCTTCTCGCGCGCCTGCGCGAGCTCACAGCGCGCGAGCACCGTGACCGTCTCCTCGTCGCCCGCCGGCCCCGCTATAGGGAAGCCGGCCGGATCGACGATCACGCTGCCCCCGACCCAGTCGACGCCGCGTTCGCGTCCGACCCGATCGGCGACTGCGATGAACATGCGGTTGACGGACGCGGACGCCTGGACGCGGACCACCTCCTGTGGACGCTCGCCCGGCGGCCGAGGCTCGCGCGGCCAGTTGACCGGCGCGCACACCAGCTCCGCGCCGGCCAGCGCCGGCAGGCGCATCCACTCGGGAAACTCGAGGTCATAGCAGACGACCACGCCGATCCGGCCATGCACGGTGTCGACCACCGGCGGCGGACCGTCTCCGGCGCAGAACACGTGTCCCTCGCGGTCCCACAGGTGCGCCTTTCGATACGCGGCTCGCAGGCCGCCGGGGTCAACCACGACAGCTGTGTTTCGCAGCGTCGCGCCATCAGGCTCTCGCTCGCACACACCCCCGACCACCACCAGCTCGCGCTCGCTCGCCAGCGCCGTCCAGTCGCTGACCGTCGGCCCGTCGAGCGGCTCTGCGAGAGCGAGCGCCTCGTCGAGCCCCTCGAACACGTAGCCGCTGTTGACGAGCTCCGGGAGCACCACCACCTGGGCTCCGCGGTCGGCGGCGTCGATGATCGCGTCGTGCGCCAGCGCGCGATTGGCGTCCGCCTCGCCGATCCGCGGCGCGAGCTGACAGCAGGCAACGACGACCGCGTCAGCCACGGCGCGCCACCGCGAGCAGGGCGAGAAGGTCGTAGGCGACGGCCGCCGCGTTCAGAGCTGTCACCTGGCCTTGGGAGTCGTACGGTGGCGCGACCTCGACGACGTCGAAGCCGCTGAACCAGATCCCCGCCAGCGCGCGCAGGAACGACAGCGCCTCGCGAGGCTGCAGGCCCGCCGCCTCCGGGGTTCCTGTGCCGGGAGCCGACGCCGGATCGAGCACGTCGATGTCGAACGACAGGAACGCCGGGCCACTCCCAAGTCGCTGGCGGACGCGCTCGCCGTACTCCGGGGCGGACATCGAGACCAGCTCGTCCCCGGTGATCACCTCAAACCCCATCTCCCGCGGCACCTGCAGGTCCGCCGCCTCGTACAGCGGGCCTCGCATTCCCGCCAGCGTGGACCGCGCGGGATCCAGCAGGCCCTCCTCGAGCGCGCGCCGGAACGGCGTCCCGTGGAAGTAGCGCTCGCCGTAGTACTGATCCCACGTGTCCGCGTGCGCATCGAGCAGCACCAGCGCCACCGGCCCGTGCACGGCGGCCTGCGCGCGAAGCTCGCCGAGCACGATCGAGTGGTCGCCCCCGAGCACCAGCGGCACGATGCCGGCGCTCACGACCGGGCGCAGCGCGGCGTCGATCTGCTCAGTGGTGCGCAGTGCGTTGCCCGGCGTGATCTCGATGTCGCCGCCGTCAACGAGCGACAGCGTCCCGAACACGTCGACGTCGAGAGCCGGGTGATACGGGCGCAGCAGCGCCGATGCCGACCGGATCGCCTCGGGGCCGAATCGCGCGCCGGAGCGAAAGCTCGTCGCAGTGTCGAACGGTATCCCGATCACGGCGGCGTCGACGCCGTCGTGCGGCACCGCCACGTGGGGCAGCCGCGCGAACGTGCGGATCCCGGTGTAACGGGGAGCGCGGCTTGCGTCCGGAGGTGAGAACCGCGTCACGCCCCAGACATTACGCGCGTCACCGCCGCCGGGTGAGCCTGCCGACGAGCAGCTCCACCGATCGCTCGAGCTGCTCGAGCGTGGCGCTCTCGACGCTCGAGACCCCGACTCGGTGGTTGAGCCAGGCGTTGACCTCGCGGTGGTCGGTGCGGTCGCGGCGGGTCACCTCCGAGACGAGCCGGTGGCGCTCGCTTCGGAGCATCGCGCGGCGCTCGAACGCGGGACGCGCATCGGTGTCGTGATCGGCGGGCGGCGGCGGGGCGGAAGCGGTCATCGCGGCCGCTGCTCCGGGCGGAGGCCCGAACAGCGACATCTGCGGCGCGACGTCGGCGCTTAACGGCACGAACGCGGGCTCCTCCGAGCGCTCGGTTGGCGCGACGCGCTCGGGCTCGTCGAAGCCAAGCTCGTCGCCGGCGTCGGGCCGGGCAAGGACGTGGCGCAGCTCCTCCTCGATCCTCGACGCGTGGTCGCGCAGGACCGGGTCGGCCGGGACGTAGAGCCAGCTCGGCTCGATCGGCCGCCCCGGAAGGGTGCGCACGAAGCGGCCCACGATCTGCCGGAACACGAGCGGTGTCTTGGCCGCGGTGGCGTAGACGCCGACTCGCAGGCGCGGAATGTCGACGCCCTCGGACACCATGTTCACAGCCACGATCCACGGCTCGCGCGATCGTGTGAACCCCACCAGCTTCTCCGCGGCCCGAGGCTCGGCGTGCAGCACGACCAGCGGCGCGCGGCCGGTGCACTCGCGCAACAGCGCGGCGATCCGGCGCGCGTGCGCGGAGTCGGCCGCGATCACCAGGCCGCCCGCGTCGCGGTGGCCGGCCGATCGCACAGCCGCGAGCTTCGCGTCGGCCTCGCGCAGGATCCGCGGCAGGCCGTCGGGCAGGTCGGTCGAGATCGCCGTCCGGTAGCGACGCCCGGCCTCGCGGGCGCTCAGCACCGTCTCGAAGCTCGACTCGATCACGTCGTCGCCGCTGCGCCAGGAGAGCGTGCCGTCGTAGGCGACGAAGCTGACCGGCCGGCACACGCGATCGCGAACGGCGTCGGCATAGGAGTAGGAGTGGTCGGGCTGCGCGAGCCCCGCCGCGTCGTAGTTCACGCCCGGAATCGCCGCCGCATCGGAGCGAAACGGCGTGCCCGACAGCAGCAGCCATCGCGAGCACGCGCCCAGGGCCGTGGCGAACCCCTCGCCCCAGGCCAGCTCCTCGCCGAGGTGATGGGCCTCGTCGGCGACGACCAGCGACGAGGGCGGCAGCGCTCTGGCCCAGCGCCGCGGCGCTTTGGCGATCCGCGCATAGGTGACGGCCACGCCGTGGAAGCCCTTCGGAGGGCGCGGGGAGTCGCAGTTCGGCGCGAGCTCGACCCCGAGTGCGCTGGCGGCGCGAGCCCACTGACGGGTCAGCGGCGCGGTCGGACACGCGACGATCACGGACTTGACGGCGCCGGCGGCGAGCTCGGCGCGGGCAAGCTCGAGCGCCGGGCGCGTCTTGCCGGCTCCCGGCGCGGCCGACAGCAGAAACGTGCCCTCGGTCCAAAGGGCCATTCGCTCGAGCGCCTGGCTCTGCCAGGCGCGCAGGGGCGTGTCCGATGCTCGTGTCCCGCTCACAGGCAAGCGCGGCATCCTGGCGAACCGAGCGGACGAGATAGGCTGCCCCGGACCGTGGCGAGGCTGCCCTACCCAGATCCGGACAGCTCCCCTGAGCCCGTCCGGGAGGCGCTCGCCGCGTTGCCGTCGCTGAACATCTTCCGGATGCTGTCCCACGCGCAGACGGCGTTCAGGCCGTTCCTGCGCTTCGGCGGCGCGATCCTCGGGCGGCTGGAGCTCGATCCCAAACTGCGGGAGCTGGCGATCCTCCAGGTGGCGGCCGACGCCGGAGCCAAGTACGAATGGGTGCAGCACGCCTCGATCGCGCGACAGGTCGGTGTACCCGAAGAGCAGATCGCCGCCGTCGAGGCCGGGCGCCTGCGCGATCCCTCGCTCGGCGACGGCGAGCGTGCGGTCCTCAACTTCGCGCGCGAGGTGGTCGCCGTACCACGGGTGAGCGACGCGACCTTCGCGTCCGTTAGCGAGCTCCTCAGCCCGCGTGAGATCGTCGAGCTGCTGCTGACGGTGGGCAACTACCTGATGCTGGCCAGGGTGATGACCACGCTCGAGCTCGAGCTCGACGATCCGGCTGGCGAGCAGGTGCTCGGGTCCAGCGAGCGCTCCTAGCGAGCTTTCCGACGCACGTCTTAGGCGTTTCATCGCGCCCCCTTCGCGTGGCGGTCGATTCTCTGCACAATGAGTCTCACCGAAGTCCCCACCCGAGAGCCGGCAGGCCCGGCCCTGACGACGCCAACCGGCCCGCTGATCGACATCGTCGTCCCCGTCTACAACGAACGGGCGACGCTCGAGCGCTCGATCCGCCGGCTCCACGGCTTTCTGGAGGCGAACATGCCGTTTGCCTGGCGGATCGTGATCGCCGACAACGCCAGCACCGACGGCACAGCGGCGATCGCCCGCGCGCTCGCGTCGGACCTCGGCTGCACCGAAGCGCTGATCCTGCCCGCCAAGGGCCGCGGCCGCGCGCTGCGCGCCGCATGGTCGGCGAGCGACGCGGACGTCCTCTGCTACATGGACGTCGACCTCTCGACCGACCTGCGCGCGCTGCTGCCGCTCGTCGCCGGCATCGTCTCGGGCCACAGCGACGTCGCAATCGGCACGCGCCTGGCGCCCGGATCGCGCGTGGAGCGGGGACCCAAGCGCGAGCTGATCTCCCGCTGCTACAACGCCCTGCTGCACGTCGTGCTCGGCGCCCGCTTCTCCGACGCGCAGTGCGGGTTCAAGGCGATCTCCGCCGACGCGGCGCGAATGCTGCTGCCAGACGTCCGCGACGAAGCTTGGTTCTTCGACACCGAGCTGCTGACGTTGGCCCAGCGCCGCGGCATCCGGATCCACGAGGTGCCGGTCGACTGGGTCGACGACAGCGACTCGCGCGTCGAAATCCTGTCGACCGCGCTGGCGGACCTGCGCGGGGTCGCGCGGCTTGCGCTGGCGACCCGGGTCGTCCGCTTCGCCCTGATCGGCGTGATCTCGACGATCGCGTACGCGCTGTTGTTCGTGGCGCTGCGACCGGAGCTCGGAGCCCCGTGGGCAAATGCAGTCGCACTCGCGCTGACGGCCATCGGCAACACTCACGCCAACCGGCACATCACCTTCGGCGTCAGGGGGCCACGGGGCCTACTGGCGCAACACGCCGGTGGGGCGCTCGCGTTCCTGTTCGCGTTGTGCCTGACCGACGGCGCGCTGGCGCTGCTGAGCTCCCTTGACCCGCATCCGGCCCGCTGGCTGGAAGTGGCGGTGCTGGTCGCGGCGAGCGTGATCGCGACCGTCGTCCGCTACCTAGCGCTGCGATCGTGGGTGTTCGCCCGTGCCCAGCGCCCGGCGGCTACCGCGGCGTTGTGACGTGCCGCTCTGAGCGGCCGTCGGGATGACCGGTGAACCAGGCGTCCTGATCCGTCTCGCGTCCCTTGATCGTCTTGACGGTGCAGGGCTTGCCCCACAACATCGCGATCTGGGAGAGCGTCCCCCGCGCGTACTCCTCGTCGAGTCCGATGCCGTCGTGGATGTGGTCGATCAACAGCTCCCCGCGACCGCGGAAGTCGGCGTCGACGATCTGCACGTGCGGGATTCCCAGCGTCGAGTGCTGGGCGATCAGGACCTCGCGGATCGCGTCGGCCTCCCGAGAGGAGACGCGGATCCGGCGCGGATCCTGGTCGAGGTGCTGGAACGCATAGAGCTGTGACAGCTCGCAGACCTTGGGAGTCAGGAACTCGCGCAGCAGTCCCTCGTCGTCGTAGGCGCCGAGCACCCTGCGGACCTGATCAAACGGCTCGACCTCGCCTGCCCAGCTCCACAGCTCGCGTTCCTCCTCGTCGGGCTCGGCGGCGATCCGCATGATCTCGCGCAGGATGTTGATCCCGATGTTGTAGGGGTTGACCCGCGCGGGATGGGGCGCCATCACCACCGAGTTGAGCTGCTCGTACTCCAGGTAGCGGTCGGTTGGCAAGAACAGCCGCTGGCACACCTCCTGGTGCAGCAGTACGGCGGCGCCCTCGTTGAGGATCTTGGTGCGCATCTGCGGCAGGAAGTAGCTCTGCTCGGTGTGCACGATCGAGATCACGTCGCGCTGCCAGTCCTCCAGGCCGCGCGCGTTGGCCTCGATGAACGACAGGAGGTCCGCCTCCGGCTCGCGCGGGAACCGGCTGCGAAGCGCGGCCCGGTCGGCGGCGACGCGTTCGCGGTCGGCAGACACCTCCTCGGGGAACAGGACGTCGAACGGCCTGGACCGGTGCTCGGGCTCGGGCGCGACCGCCTTGCGGATCAGCTGGGCCTGGGGCTGGTGGATCGCGATCGCGTGACACGAGTCCAGGAAGTCCTCGACCCGGTCGCGGCCGTGGGCGCCCATGTAGTCGGCGATTCGCTCCGCGGCCGAGATGACGCGCGACATGATCTCGCGGTCGACGGCCCCGAGCCACTCGTTGTTCTCGAACACGTACCCGTGGCCCAGGCAGTGCGCGATCACCAGCGTCTGTGCGACCAGGCTGTTGCCCTCCATCAGATACGCGTGCACGGGCCGGGTGTTGAAGATCAGCTCGTAGATCCGCTCCTGGCCGCGCTGGTAGCGCCCGTATGCGTCGTCGAACTGCGCGCCCCAGCGCGCGCTCGAGTAGCGGGCGGGCAGCCCGTTGGCCGCGGCGAAGTACACCTCTTCGGGCGCGACGAGGTGGTAGATCACCTCGGGCACGTCGAAACCAAGCTCGTCGTCTGCGATCTGCCGGCAGCGCTCGTCGACGTCCTGGAGATCGGCGAGCGTGTATCCGCTCACCGAACCGCCGCCTCCACGTCGTCCCTGGCGAAGAACAGCTTCAGGGCAGGCCAGAGCTCCCGATCCTCCGAAGCACGCGCATGCACGAATCCCTCGACGTCGCCGGCCTGTTCCTCGTAGAACAGCGACAGCTTGTGCGACCTAGTGAGGCTGCCGGGATCGACCTCGAGGTAGCCGACCAGCGAGCAGACCCGCGCCAGCGACTGGATCAGCTCGAGCGTGCGCGGGTTGTCGGCGGAGAAGTTGTCGCCGTCTGAGACGTGCAGCACGTATACGTTCCAATCGGCGGCGGGATAGCGGTGGCGCTGCATCTCGCCGATCGCCTCGAACGCCGACGAGACCCTCGTGCCGCCCGACTCGACCCGGTTGAAGAACTCCTCCTCGGTGACCTCGCGGGCCTCAGTCGTGTGCGACACGAACACGATTTCGGTCTGGTCATAGCGGCTGCGGAGGAACTGCACGCACCAGTAGAAGAACAGCCGCGCCATCCGCTTGCGGTTGGCGTCCATCGATCCCGAGACGTCCATCGCCAGGAAGATCACCGCCCGGCTGCGCGGCTTTGGCACGTCGCGGTAGGTCAGGTAGCGCAGGTCGGGCTTCTCGATCCCGCCGAGCGAGACGTGCCCGCGCTTGGCGTTGCGCAGCAGGTTCTCGCGCAAGGTGGCCTTCTTGTCGAGCTTCGGTCCCTTGCGCGCGATCTCGTCGTAGACGGTCCTGGACGACTCGATCTCGGACTCGTTCTTGGGCTTGAGCCGCGGCAGCTCGAGCTCTGAGAACAGCATCTCCTCGACGTCGGCCATGTCCAGCCAGACCTCGTAGAGCTCCTCCCCGGGCTCGAGTCCGGCCTCGCCCCGGCCGGGCGCGTTGCCGCCGGGACCCAGCACGTCACCCGGCTCGCCGTCGCCCTGGCCCACGCCCTGCTGGCGGCCGCGGTCGAAGATGAACTGCCAGCGCTTGGTCCCCTTGACCGGCACGCGCACCTTCTTCTCGGGGCCGGACGCGATGATGTCCTCCTCGCCGATGGCCTGCTTGAGCTGCTCGGTGATCTTCTTGCGCAGCCGCTCGCGATGATGCAGCGCGTCCCGCCGGCCGGCATCCCGGGGCAGGCCCGACTCCCCGACGACGGTCACCGGTTCAGCAGGTGACCGACGTACTCGAGCAGGTCTCGTGCGGAGTGCTCGTTATAGCCACGCTCCTCGATCAGGATCTCGAGCACCTCATTGAGGCGCTTGGCCTGCTCCTTGTCCGGGTTGGTCTTTGACAGGGTGACCTGGACGATGTCCTTGAGCTGGTCGAACAGGTACTCCTCGATGCCGGTCGCCAGCACCGTGTCGGTCTCGTGGGTCAGCGGCCGCTCGCCCTTGCGCAGCGCGATCCCGATCCGCATCAGCACGCCCTGGCGGAACGTGTCCTTGGCCGACTCGGGAACCGCCGGCTTGACGTTCTCCTCGATTGCGCGCATCAGCTTCTCGTCGGGCTCGCGGTCTTCCTTGGTGATGGGATCCTGGATCCGCGTGCCCTGGCAGTAGGCCTCGATGTTGGTCAGGTAGTTCTCGAGCAGCCGCTGGGCGTGCTCGGCAAACGCCGGGACGAACGCCTTGCGGACCTCGTCCTTGAGCTTGCGGTCGATCTCCTTGCGGGCATCGATCACGAACGCCCGAAGCTGCTCGCGAGTCTCCCTTGGCACCTCGAGGCGCTCGATGTGCTCGTTGAGCGCCATCAACGACATGATCGGCGTCAGGTACTTGTCGCCGTGATGCTCGTCGCCGGCCTTGGTCGCCGCGCCCGACAGCACGTCGACGATCGCACGCGGACCGAGCCCGGTCATCCCCTCGTGCTCGGCGGCGCGCTTGATCTCTGGGATCTGCGCGAGCTTCCAGTCGCCGACCTCCTCGCCGTCGTACAGCTTCATCTTCTCGACCACACCGAGGTTCTCGTGTGGCTTGAGCCGCGACAGAACCGCGACCATCGCCGCAGCCCGGAGCGCATGCGGCGCGATGTGGAGGTCGACGCGCTCGCCGTAGCGCGTCAGCAACTTCAGGTAAATCCGCTCCTCGTCGGCGACGCGCACGTTGTAGGGCACGGCGACGGTGACCAGACGGTCCTTCAGCGCCTCGTTCTTCAGGTCAGCGACGAAGCCTCGGAACTCGGCCTCGTTGGTGTGCGCGAGGATCACCGTGTCGGAGTCGATGTAGCCGAACTTGGGGACCTTGAACTGCTTCTCCTGCGCCATCGTCAGGAACAGGTTCCGGAACTCCGCGGGGTTCTTGAAGAACTCGACGGCTTCGAACAGACCGCGGTTGGACTTGGAGAACTCGCCCGCCCAGTCGAGCGCCAACGGATGCGAGTCCGAGCCATGCGTCTCGATCGCGCGGAAGTCCAGGCCGCCGGTCAGCTGCTCCATGCTCATCGACTTGGGATCGCCGGGCTCGAACGTGCCGATGCCCACACGGCGGGCTTCGGAGAAGTAGATCCGCTCGATCGGGAAGTTGAGGAAGTCCCCGTCGAACTCCTGCTCCAGGCGCCAGCGACACACCGGGCACAGGCCGCCCTCCACCGGCACGTGCGTGTGCTCGCGCGCCTGCGGGCGCAGCGCGTCGGGAACCAGATGCAGCGGCTCCTCGTGCATCGGGCACCCCTGCAACGCGTAGAACGCGCCGTCGTCGGTGCGGCTCCACGCCTCCAGCCCCTTCTTCAGCAGCGCCGCGATCGAGCTCTTGGCACCACCGGGAGGACCCCACAACAGCAGGATCCGGCGGCGCGTCTCGTGGCCCTGCGCCGCCGTCTCGAAGTAGCGCACGACCCGGTCCAGCGGCACATCGAGCCCGAACAGGTCGCTCGCGAAGAAGTCGTAGGAGACCTCGCCGGCGTGCAGCCCGTCGGCGACGCCCTGCGCGCGGATCATGTCGTGGACCCGCTGGTGCGCGGTGGCGGCGATCGTCGGGCGCTCAGCGACCAGGTCGATGTAGTCATTCAGCGTGATCACTTCAAGCCGCTCAGCGGACCCCTGTCTCGAAGCGTCCGCCAAAGCCTGCTTGAAGTTCATCTGCACCACCTGGCCCGTCTGAGACCGGCGAATAACCGGATGCGTCCGGGCCACTCGCCCGTCAGGAGGTTTACATATTAGTGCCTCCGTTTTACAGCGCCCGTCGGCGGCAAGCGCCGGTTCCGCGCAAGGGGCGCAAACTTCTTGGCGCAACCTGGCGGTTAACGTTCAGCGAACGGGCAGGCCGGCGTGGGCCATGCGCGCGCGAACCGAATCGATCAGCTCGGGGATCGCGCGAGGCGCTGAGCGCAGGGGCAGGGCGCTGCTGAACCGCTCGCAGCGCAGCACGCCCGGCTCGTGAAACGGCACGATGTCGATGCGCTGGACGTTGTCGAGCTCGCGCACGTTGCCCATGAACGCCTCGACCTCGTCGACGTGGTCCGTGTAGCCGGGCACCAGCACGTAGCGCATCCACGTTGGCTGTCCGCGCTCGGCGAGTCGCTGCGCAAAGTCGATCGTCGGCTTCAGCGGGCGGCCGGTCACGCGGCGGTGGCTCGCGTCCGTGCCCGCCCGCACGTCGAGCAGGACGAGGTCGGCGGCATCGAGCAACTCGTCGTCGGCGCGTTCGCCGAGAAGGCCGCTCGTGTCAAGCGCCGTGTGCAGCCCCGCTGCCTGCGCGGCCTGCAGGATCCGGCGTGTGAACGCCGGCTGTTGGAGCGGCTCGCGTCCCGAGGCGGTGAACCCGCGGGCCGCTGAAGCGGTGACGACGCCGTGTTCGCTCGTGAATGCTCTGACGGCAGAGGCGATCACGGTCCCGTGCTCGCGGACCAGTCGGCGCACCGCGTCGATCGAGGTCTCCACGCCTTCGCGCCGGCACTCGTCGTCGTGCACGCAGTCCGAGCAACCCACAGGGCAGTCGGCCAGGAACACCACGAGCCGCGCACCGGGGCCATCGACGCCGACCGACAGGTCCCAGGAATGCACCCAGCCGGTCGCTCCGTCGGCGCGCGCGGGGCATTGCGAGCGTGCGCCGATGCCCTCGCCGATCGTGGCGGGGCGCTCAAGAGTCGAGGCTGATCCATGCATGAACACTCTCTAGGACTCGTCAGGTACGGGCCGGAACTTAAATCCGGTGGGTTGCTGCAACCTGCCGGTGAAAGCCCAGACGGTCTGCGAACCTGGATCGCCCTTGGGCGTTTCACCTGCATAGGCCGACAAGACGTCGACCCCTACATGTCATACGGGCAGGGCGCTGCAAAGTTGCGTCGCGGAACCCCGGGTTAACGCTATGCAAGTGATCCGGGGGACAACACGACAATCGGGGCCGATCCGGGGAGGCGTGCCGCGCCGAGCTCAGCCCCGCCGAAGCAGGCGCCCGACCGCTGCCATCATCTCTTCGGTCCGCTCGTCCTGCTGATCGGCGTCGGCGCCGATCACGCAGGTGTGCGCATGGCCGTCGAGCAGGCCCAACGCGACCTTGTCGAGGGCCGCCTGGATGGCGCTGATCTGGGTGAGGATGTCGATGCAGTAGCGGTCCTCGTCGACCATCTTGGCGATGCCTCGGACCTGGCCCTCAATCCGCGCCAATCGTCTCTGGAGCTGGTCCTTGCTCGCGGTGTAACCGCGCACTGGAGTGGTTTCGCTCATCGCCGTGAACTCTACCATATACCCCCCGGAGGTATATGGTAGAGTGGATTCCGGATACCCCTCCCCGGTAACTCGGACCGATGAACGTGCTTCAGACGATCGGCGACGGCCTTAGCAACGCATTCTTGATGGCATGGCAGGTCTGGTGGGCGCTGGTGCTCGGTTTTGCGATCTCCGGCGTGGTCCAGGCCTGGGTGCCGCGCGCCCGGATCGAGCGCTCGCTGGGCGGCTCCGGGGCGCGACCGGTGGCGCTCGCAACCGGGCTCGGCGCGGCGTCGTCATCGTGCTCCTACGCGGCGATAGCGATCGCCAAGTCGCTGTTCACGAAGGGCGCATCGGCGGCGTCGGCGCTGGCGTTCCAGTTCGCCTCCACCAACCTCGTCGTCGAGCTCGGGATCGTGATCTGGATCCTGATCGGCTGGCAATTCACGCTCGCCGAGTTCGTCGGCGGCCTGGTGCTGATCGTGGTGATGACGCTGCTGCTGCGCGTGTTCGTCTCACGCCGCGTCGAGCGCGAGGGGCGCGAGCACGCTGAGACCGCGGAGACCGGCCACCAGCATGTGTCGGCCGGCGGCCAGATGAGACTGCGCGAACGGCTGACGTCGGTCTCCGCGTGGTCGGACGTCGCCCACAACTTCCGCGCCGACTGGTCGATGGTCTGGAAGGAGATCACGCTCGGCTTTCTGATCGCCGGATTCGTCGGCCTGCTCGGCAACGACTTCTTCAACGCGCTGTTCATCGAGCACGCCCCGGCCGGGCTGAAGCTGGCCGAGAACGTGATCGTCGGCCCGATCATCGCCGTGCTGAGCTTCGTCTGTTCGATCGGCAACGTGCCGCTGGCGGCGGTGCTGTGGTCGGGCGGGATCAGCTTCGCCGGTGTGGTCGCGTTCCTGTTCGCCGACCTGATCGTGATCCCGATCGTCCTGATCTATCGCAAGTACTACGGCGGCGCCTTCACCGCCCGGATCGTCGCGCTGATGTTCGTCTCGATGATCATCGCCGCGCTCGCGGTCGACGCGCTGTTCAGCGGGCTGGGGCTGATCCCGCACGTGCGGCCAGCGCGCACCGACATCTTCAGCTCGGTCAAGCTCGACTACAAGTTCGTGCTCAACGTCCTCGCGACGGCGCTGTTCGCGGTCCTGTTTGCGCTGACGATGCGCCGAGGCGCCACCGATCCGGTGTGCGGCATGCGCGTCGACCGCCACAAGGCGCTGCGCAGCGAGGGCCCGGGCGGGACCGTGTTCTTCTGCTCGGAGCACTGTCGCGACGCTTACGAAATCGGCGCCCGAGACGACGTCTCGCGGGCGCCCGACCCGGCTGGAATTCGCGCGCCGGCGAACTCTTTATAGAGCCGACGCCCACGCCGCGTCAGAATGCCTGTATGGCCGACGCCTCCGGACCGCCGGTAAACGAGCCGCCCGACCGCAAGAAGTCGATCCCGACCTCGCCGATGCCCCGCGATCAGCAGGGCTGGCGGGTTGCGCCGGCGCCTGATGGCCGGGGGATGCCCGACCAGCACAAGCCGCGTCCGCCACACCGCCTGCGTGGCTTCTGGATCTTCGTGCTGGTGCTCCTGGCGGTCAACTGGCTGTCGGTGCTGATCTTCCAGCCGTCGTCGTCGAAGCCGCGCGTGAAGGTGCCGTTCAGCCCCTATTTCCTCCAGCAGGTCGACGCGGGCAAGATCAAATCGATCTCCTCCAAGAGCGACACGATCCAGGGCACGTTCAAGAGCGAGCAGCGCTACCCGCCCAACGACACCAAGGCGACCCCGACCACGCTGTTCTCCACACAGGTCCCGACGTTCTGGAACAACACCGAGCTGACGCAGTCCCTGCAGAAGCAAGGGGTCGAGGTCAACGCCACCAACCCGAACCCCGGCACGTCGCTGCTCGCCGAGATCCTGCTCGGCTTCGGACCGACGCTGCTGATCGTCGGGCTGTTCGTTCTGCTGGCGCGCCGTGCGGCCTCCGGCGGCGGCATGGGAGCGCTTGGGAACTTCGGGCGCTCGCAAGCGCGGCGAATCGACCCGGAGAAGATCCGGGTGACGTTCGACGACGTGGCGGGCATCGACGAGGCCAAGGCCGAGCGGACCGAGATCGTCGACTTCCTGCGAGACCCCACCCCCTACGTCCGGTTGGGCGGCCGCATGCCTCACGGGGTGCTGCTGTCGGGGCCTCCGGGCACCGGCAAGACGCTGCTTGCACGCGCCGTCGCGGGCGAGGCGCACGCGGCGTTCTTCTCGATCGCGGCCTCCGAGTTCATCGAGGCGATCGTCGGCGTCGGCGCTTCGCGCGTGCGCGACCTGTTCGCCAAGGCCAAGGAGGCCGCGCCGGCGATCATCTTCATCGACGAGCTCGACGCGATCGGGCGCTCGCGGCAGGGATCGATCTCGGTGGGCTCAAACGACGAGCGCGAGCAGACGCTGGACCAGATCCTCACCGAGATGGACGGGTTCGAGTCCACCGAGGCGGTGGTGGTGCTGGGTGCCACCAACCGCCCGGAGATCCTCGACCAGGCGCTGCTGCGACCGGGGCGCTTCGACCGCCGCGTCGCCGTCCAGCCTCCCGACCGAGCCGGCCGTCAAAAGATCCTCGAGGTCCACACGCGCTCGCTGCCGCTCGCCGATGAGGTCGACCTCGGCGCCATTGCGAGCGCGACTCCCGGGATGGTCGGCGCCGATCTCGCCAACCTGTGCAACGAGGCCGCACTGCTGGCGGCGCGGCGCAACCACGAGAAGGTGCAGATGGCGGACTTCACCGACTCGCTGGAGAAGATCCTGCTGGGTGCACCGCGCGGGATCGTGCTCAGCCCGGAGGATCGCGAGCGCACGGCATACCACGAGTCCGGACACGCGCTGGTGGGAATGCTCACGCCCGACGCAGACCCGGTCCGCAAGGTCTCGATCATCCCTCGCGGCATGGCACTGGGCGTGACGCTGTCGACACCGGACGCCGACCGCGTCTCCTACTCTCGCGAGGACCTCGAGGCCAAGATCCAGGTGGCCCTGGGCGGTCGCGTGGCCGAGGAGGTCGTCTACGGCAAGATCACGACCGGGGCCGAGTCAGACATCCAGCAGCTCACGCAAATCGCCCGTCAGATGGTCGGTCGCTGGGGCATGAGCGACAAGCTCGGACCGGTCGCCGTCCTCCCGACCGACGGCAGCAGCCCGTTCTTGCCGGGTGCTAGCGAGGTGTCCGCGCAGACGCAGTGGTTGATCGACGAAGAGGTGCGGCGGCTGATCGATGAGGCACACGCGGAGGTCACCCAGCTGCTCACCGACCATCGGGGCCAGCTCGAGAGTCTCACCCGCGCGTTGCTCGAGGCCGAGACGCTCGACGCGGTCGACGCGTACGCCGCTGCCGGCGCGCCGATGCGAGCCGCCGAGCTACAACCGGCCGCCGGCGTCGACGGGGTCTGAGGGTCAGGCCTTTCCGTCCGCCAGTCTGACGCGGAACGCTGTGCGGTAGTCCTCGCCGGGCGCGATCACGTGCAGACCATCGCCACTGTTGAGCGCATTGGCCGGGGCGGTCATCGGCTCAAAGCAGATGTAGTCGGTGCCCGGTGGCGCGAACACCTGCGCAAACGCGTATCCGCGCAGGAACTCGACCTCGACCGACGAGTCGCCGGTGGCGGCGTCGAACCGGGCATGAGTGGTGAGGCCGTCGAACGCGTCGTCCCAACTCGAGTCGCCGAGATCCACGCATCGCTGATCGACCGGGTGGCGCTCGCCTGTCGGGATCATCCGCTCGTCGAGCACCAGCCGCCGGAACGCGCCGAGCTTCACCTGCCAGGTGGTACGGCTGGTGCCAGGGATCCGCAGGTACGGGTGGTATCCGAACGCCACGGGAACCGGGTCATACCCGGTGGCGTATAGCGTCGTCTCCATGGTCAGCAGACCGTCGCCGACGGCCGCCTCGAGCTCGAGCTCATGCGTGAACGGGAACACCTCCAGCAGCTCGGGCGATGTCCAGCTGAGCTTGGCCTTGACGCTCGAGCGCTCGGGAGCCCCCACCAGCTCCCAGTGAAGGAACGCCGGCATCACCCCGTGGATCGGCCTGTCACCGTCGAGCCGGATCCGCGCGTCACCATGCGGCAGGCTCACCTCCTTGCCCGCGACCGCGTAGCCGGGGCGCTCGAGCCTGTTGGCCCACGGATGCAACAGCGGAATCCCCATGGTCTTGCCCTGCTGCACGTAGGCATCCAGGCCCAGCCGCTGCTCAAGCCACTCGACGCCGCGGTAGCGCAGCGAGCAGCAGACCATGTTCGCCTCGGGGACGAACTCGGCCTCGGTGCCGCCGTCGGCCGAGGTCAGCGTGACGGTTTGTGGCGTCATCCAGAAGCCACCCTAACCGCTCCGGGGGGACAGGGGTGGTGGCCGCGGTGGCCACCACCCCCATGAACTACCAGCTACGGCGAGCCGTGGCCCGGACCTTGGACATGGCCGAGCACACCGACAGCTCCCGGTCGAGCGCCTCCCGCAGCGCAGCCATCATCTCGTCGGAGTAGAGCGGCTCGCCGTCATCGCACCGGACCGGCATCGGGTAGCCGAATTGCTCCTCCCACAGACTCAGGATCCGTGGGGTGATGCCGAGCAGCGCCGCAGCGGCATCCATGCTCAGCATGTGCCCGCGCCGTCCTGCTGCGCTGCGGTGTGCGACCGACGATTGCTCATCTTGCCTCCCGGCTTCACGTCACAGCCCTGGCACGACCTGCCCGCATCCTGCCGTTCCCCTGGCCTGTGGCCCGGGCTGCCTGTCTTTCACTGCGACAACGCGGCGGGGCGGCGAACGTCAGGGTCGAGTTCAGTGATGCGACGGCGAGCCCGAGCCGCCAAGCGGTCCGAGCACGGATCCCAGGCCCGGAAGGTGAAGCGTGGGATTGCCGCCTACCGAGACGGTGGTGCCGTTGGGCACGGAGACCGTCGCGCTGGCGCCCGGCAAGGACACCGAAGCGCTGCCGCTAGCCACCGATGCCGAAGCGCTCGCGCCCGGTAACGACACGGAGGCGCTGCCACCGGGCAGCGATACGGAGGCGCTGCCGCCGGGCACAGTGACCGTCGCGGTGCCGCCAGGGGTCGAAACTGTGACCGGGCTCGAGCCGGTACCGCGCGCGGGGCGTCCCGAGTCGCCGCCCGTCGCCTGGGCGCCGCCACCCGCCGTGGCCGGGTCCTGCTGCTGGGCCGTGGTGGAGCCCGGGGTGCCTGTGGTGGCTGATGCGCCGCCTGCGGGTTTGGCCCCGTGGCGGGGGGTCACCGGAGTCGAGATCTCGTGCAGCGGCGTCACCTTCGTTGCGCCGGCAGCCGTGGCCGGCCGCTTGCCGGGCCGCTTCGAAGTGCCCGTTTGTCCGGCCGCTCGCTTGCCATGGCGACTCGCGGCCTGCGTCGTCGCACCGGCCGACGCGACCGGCACGGTCGCCGCCCGGGCCGCCGACGGCGTCGCCGCCCTGTGCGCTGAAGAATGTGCGCTTCCCGTAATCTGGCCGAGTCCGGCCGCGGCGCCCGCGGTGCCCGCGGTGCCCGCGGCAACGATGACCACCCCGGTTAGGGCCTTTGTGGCGAGCGCGGCGCCCGCGGTCTTGCCGGCGGTCCCGGCCGCGAGGCCGGCCGCGCCTCCGCTGCCGCCGTGGCCCGATCCCGCGCCCAGGGAGCGCGCGAGCACCGCGGCGGCCGCGGTCGCGGGCAGCGTCGGCGAGAACGCGCGCAGGTCGG
>DASSGR010000221.1:0-28380 GCA_035693425.1 Solirubrobacteraceae bacterium | reverse complement strand
CTGCAGCAGGCCAGCGCGGTCACGCAGGTCGATGAAGATCAGGCCTCCATGGTCTCGGCGGCGGTGCACCCACCCCGCAACGCGCGCCTGCGTTCCGGCGCGCTCGGCGGTCAGCTGGCCGCACCAGGCGTCCCGGTAGCGATTGGGTCGAGGTCCGTGCTTCACGACAGTCGGCTCCCTCGCAGGATCGTTGGGATCACTTCGTTGGGCGACAGCTCGAGCTGCTCGCCGGTCTCCATGTTCTTCAATGACGTCCCTTCTCCCCCGACGATGCCCACATATCTCGCCCCGATGCGATCGGCGTGCCTGAGCTGGCCACGCAGCGACCGTGCGGCGAGCTCGAGCTGAGCGTTGAGGCCGGCGCGCCGCGCCTCGCGGGCCAGCGAGAACGCCGTGCGCCCCACGTCGGCGCTCGCCAGCGAAACGAACAGGTCGACCAGGTCGGCCTGGACGGGCAGTTCGCCGGCCGACAGCAGGATCCGCTCGATGCCGGCCGCCCAGCCGCAGCCCGGAGTCGGCGGCCCGTCGAGCAGCTCCATCAGCCGGTCATAGCGCCCACCGCCGCCCACACCGGATTGCGCCCCGAGAGCGTCGCTGGAGAACTCGAACACCGTGCGCGTGTAATAGTCGAGCCCGCGCACCAGCGTCGGGTCGAGGTCGTACTTGATCCCGGCGTCGTCGAGCAGCAACCGCACCTGTGCGAAGTGCTCGGCGTCCTCGGAGCTGAGCCGGTCCAGCAGCTTCGGGGCGCTCTTCATGACCTCGCGCGTCGAGGGATCGCTCGAGTCGAAAGCGCGCATCGGGTTGAGGTCGATCCGATCGCGGACCTCAGCGGACAGGTGCTGTTCGTGCTCGCGCAGGTAGGCCGTGAGCTCGTCGCGGTACTCGGCACGCGTCTCGGGCGTGCCGAGGCTGGCCAGCGACAGCCGAGCGCCCCTGACGCTCATCACCTCCAGCAACTCGGCCAGAAGGACGATCAGCTCCGCGTCGACCTCGGGCGCGGCCGACCCGATCGCCTCGGCGCCGACCTGCCAGAACTGGCGGTAACGGCCGCGCTGCGGGGCCTCGGCTCGAAAGAAGCTCGACAGGTACCAGAGCTTCACGGGCTGCGGCAGCTTGTGCATGCCGTGCTCGATGTAGGCGCGGCACACCGGAGCGGTGCCTTCGGGACGCAGCGTCAGCGACCGCCCTCCCCCATCGTCGAACGTGTACATCTCCTTCTGGACGATGTCGGTGGCCTCCCCCACCCCCCGGGCAAACAGCTCGGTCGCCTCGAACGTGGGCGTCTCGATCCGCTGGTAGCCGGCGCCTTGAAGGATCCGCCTGGCGTTGCGCTCCAGCAGCTCGCGGCGAGCAGCGTCGTCGGGTAAGACGTCGAACGTGCCCTTGGGGGCCTGGATCACCGGTTCGTCGCGAGCTCGCGCAGGAACGGGTTGGTGGCACGCTCGCGCTCGAGCGTGGTGATCCCCATGTGGCCCGGATAGACGACGGTCTCCGGTTCGAACTCGTCGACCAGCGACTGGATCGAGGACAGCAGCGTCGGCCAGTCGCCGCCGGGAAGGTCGACCCTCCCGACCGAGCCCTGGAACAGGACGTCGCCGGAGAACAGGGCGCGGTCGTCCCTGATCGCGTATGTCACGTGCCCCGGACTGTGTCCGGGGGTGAACAGCACTTCCACCTTCATGCCCGCCAGCTCGAGCGTCTCGCCACCGGCGACGGTGTGGTCGGCCTCGTAGCTCTCGAACGGACCGAAGCCCGGCCACGGCACGTAATCCATGATGTTGGCCAGCACTTCGCGCTCGAGCTCCGGACAGTACACGGGCGCGCCGGTGGCCCGGGCGACGGGTGCGACGGCGCCGACGTGGTCGAAGTGCGTGTGCGTGACGAGGATCGCCTCAACCTTCTCGATCCCGAGATCGTCGACCGCGCGCAACAGCCGGTCGGCCTCCTCGCCCGGGTCGACGATCAGCGCCGTGCCGCTGTCCTTGTGGCGCACGATGAAGCAGTTCTCCTGCACCGGTCCGACGGTGAACATGCGCACGTCGATCATCGCTTGGCTCCCCGTTCACGGCGCGCTTCGGCGGCCGCCACCTCTCGTCTGCGCTGCCGGCGGCGATACATCGTCATGTCGACGTAGTAGCCAAGCGGGACGTAGAACACGAACGCGAACGCGGTGAAGAACAGCGCCGATGCGACCCTGTGACTCTTCGCGAACAGCAGGATCGTCAGCGGGAACATGATCGCGGCGGCCATCCCGGCGCGAGCGAACGCCGATTTCCACGTCGGCGGCGTGTTCAGCCGCCGCTCGCGAGCGGTCTGCCGGGACTGCTTCTTCTTTTCCTCGGCCGACAGCGGACGCCCGGTCCGCCCGCGCGCCTCGATCGTGCCCGCGGCCGTCCCGCGGTGCTTTGTCCGGCGCTTGCGCTTGGTCTGAGCCATTGTGTACGGGAGCTTAGTGTGTGTCGTGCGGTCCTGTGAGGGCGTCCTCGATCAGGCGTTTGTTGTCGACGGGCACGTCGTCCGGAAAGTGGTCGAACGCGGCTCTGGGCGCCAGCCCCACGAGTTCGGCGCGGGCCACCGGGGCGTGGCGGCGGACCGCCTCGACGACGTCCACAAGCGGAGTCTGCCTGTGGTCTTCGACGTTCGTGGATACCTGCGCGACGCCGCGGTGGGCCAGCCAGATCCCGATCGCGCGCACGGATGCGAGGCCCTCGGTGCCGCCTTCTCTCAGGAGCGCCGCGATCGCCCGGGCGTCGTCGAGCGTCGCGGGCGGTGCGAGCTCGACGTTGAAGGCGACCAGCGGCGGGCGAGCAGTCACCAGGACCGCGCCGGCGGTCGGGTGCAGGTCGCGCGGGCCGAAGTCGGGTCGCTGCTCGCCTTTGGCGATCCGCTCGGCGAGGGCGGTCAGGCCGCCGCGCCGCAGTTCCGCGCGCGTGCGCCCACCGGCGAGGTCGGCGTACAGGAACACAGGAAGCTCGAGCCGCTCGCCGAGCATGTCGGCGAGCACCAGCGCCTCTGCGGTCGCGGCGCCTCGGTCTGCGTCGTCCAAGTAGACGATCGGCGCAACATCGATCGCGCCGACACGTGGATGCGCTCCTTCGTGGCTGGCGACGTCGATGATCTCGAGCGCGCGCCGCGCACCGGCCAGGACTGCGGCCGCGAGCTCACCGGGCTCGCCGGCGAGCGTGAACACCGTGCGGTGGTGGTCCGGATCGAAGTGGACGTCGAGCGGGCGCGTGCCGAACGCGGCGCCGATCGCGTCGATTGACGCCCTGTCGCGCCCCTCGGAGAAGTTCGGGACCGCGAGCAGCGTGGTGGTCACGCGCCGTCTTCGCCGAGCACGTAGCGGCCAGCGTCGAGGACCTGCTGTCCGTCGATCTCCAGCGACGCCTCGGTGACCACCACGTCGAGGTGGATCGGGACCGACACCGTTCCGCCGATGCCCGCACTCGCCCCGAAGGCGACGTGGACCGTGCCGAGGATCTTCTCGTCCTCGAGCACGTCGCCGGTCAGCTGCGCCGCGTCGTTGGTCCCGACCCCGAGCTCGGCGAGGTTGGTGCCCGCGTCGCCGTGTGCGACCAGCCTGCTCAGGTATTCGGGGCCCAGCCCGCGGGTGGCGGCCGTGATCCTGCCGTTTTCGACGGTCAGGATTGCGGGCTCCTTGCTGAGCCCGAGCGGCGCCAGGCTAGACGCGACGATCTGGCCCTCGCCCCCGATCGGGGAGATGAACCCCTCGCCGCAAGGGAGGTTGCCGAACGCTCCCGGCGCGGTGAGGTCACCATCGTCCGAGAAGCCCGGGCGGCCGCTGATGTCGAGCGTCAGGTCTGACCCGCGAGCGCAGGTCACGCGCGCGGTGCTGCCGCGCTCGAGCAGCGCCGCGACAGCCTTGGAGCGCGCCGCCATGGTGTCGAAGTCGACGGCCATCACGCGCGCGAGCATGTCGCCGGTGACGCCGGGCATCGTCGCCCCTCGGGCGCCGGCGTCCGTGGCCCGCTTGCGCGCGGTGGTGTGGCTCAGCGATCGGCTGGTCGGCGCGATGTACACGTCGCAGTCGGCCAGCGCAGCCGCTAGCGTCCGCGGCGGCTCGGTGCCGTCGGTCGCGCGCTCGTCCATCACCGCCAGGACGGCGTCGGCCGAAGCTTCCGAAGCCTCCTCGCGCAGCGCCTCGCCGATTGCGCGCGTTGCGGCGTCCACGATCACCAGCACGTCCTCGCCAGCCTTCACGCCCAGGCAGCGGTGGACGACGGTGCTGACGGCTGGTCGAAGGTCAGCCATGGGCGGCGGATGATATGCCTGTGGCGGCAATGAGCGTCCGTCACATCCCGCTCGCCGACATCGGCGAGCCCGAGCTTGGCCGCTGGCGCCGGCTCGCCGCCACTGCGATCGAGCCCAATCCATTCTTCGAGCCCGAGTACGTGACGCCGCAGGCGCGAGCCTTGGACCAGATGGCCGACGTCGCGCTGGCGGTCGTGACCGAGGGCGACGACTGGGTAGCGTGCATGCCGGTGCGGAAGCTTGGCCGCTGGCACCGGATCCCGATCTCGTCGGTGTCGACGTGGCGCGGGAGTGAGGCGTTGCCTTCGCTGCTGGGGACGCCGCTGGTGCGTTCGCCGGAGGCGGGGGCAGCGCTTGTCCGCGGCCTGGTGGGCGCCGCGGGCTCGTCGTTTACGGCGCTCGAGTGGCTGGTGGCGGACACTCGACGCACGGGCTGATCTCGGACGCGCTCGCGCAGTCCGGGGTCCGCTGCATCGAGTTCGAGCGCTTCGAGCGCGCGTTCTTGACCCGCCACCCCGAGGACGACTACTTCGAGCGGTAGATGAAGGGCAAGCATCGGGGCGTGATGCGCAGAAGGTGGAAGAAGCTCGATGCTCAGCTCGGCGGTGAGCCGCGGGTCGTCGACGTGACCAGCGACCCGGCTGCACGCCCTGCGGTTCGGCGACCGGACGCTCGTCTGTTTCACGATCGCACGCAGTCCGAGTGGGTCGATGCGTGCTCGGATCCCAACAACGAGACCATGAACCGACTCCTGCCCGAGCGCCGGACACTCATCACGCTCGCGCTCGTCAAGCCGGGCCTGCGCGCGCCGGCGACCGCGGCCGCGCTGCGAGCCGGGCGAGCCTGCGCGAGCGGGCGATGGCGGGGTCGCGCCCGCCGTCCGACGCTAGACTGGCCCAGCCCTCGCCGGAGTAGCTCAGTCGGTTAGAGCAGCGGAATCATAATCCGCGTGTCGGGGGTTCGAGTCCCTCCTCCGGCATCTCGTTTTGCAGGGATTTTGTGCTGATGCTCGCCGGTCGGCAAAGTAGTTTCGAAGGCCTTTGTGTCCATATTTCGGGCCCCCCGAACCTGTAGTCCGAACGTGGTGCACACGGAAACTTCTCCGGCTGCACCAGTTGACTGCTGCGGGAACCCTTGGCTGGCTACCGCGAGGCGGTGAGCGCCAGTGCGCGCGGGTGACAGCTAGACCTCGCCGAGCTTTGTCGAAGGCGATTGCGATCGCCTTGGTTCACAAGAGTGGTAGATCCGCGATGAGGCTGGTGCCTGACCTGCTGGGCTGTAGATGGTGAGGCGCCCGCCGAGCGCTTCGATGCGGTCGGCGAGGCCGAGTAGCCCGGATCCGTGGGAGGGGTTGGCCCCGCCGATGCCGTCGTCCTCGATCGACCCAGCCACCGGCGCAGCACCCCGGCGCGAGTCGCGAGTGTCGCGACGAGGGTACCGGCGGTGCGGCGTGCCCATGCGGAAACTCGCCCGATTGCGATGCGTGATGCCGCAGGCGGCGCAACGGCGCGGTGGTGTCACCGTTTCCATGCTGCTTGGTCCGCCATGACAGGTGCCGCCGCAACCCCAACTCCCGCCCACGTGCGCTTCGCGGGTCGAGTCGACGTTTCGACTAGTGCACGTCCAACGCGCTCACGGCGTCCGCATCTCCCGAAAGGACCGACGGAAGCCGAGCGCGGGCACCTTGACCAGACAAGCCGAGCTTGCCGTAGGCGCTGGAGAGATGCGCCTCGACGGTCTTGATCGTCACGTACAGCTCTTGTGCGATGTCAGGGTTCGTGGCGCCCGCGGCGGCGAGGCGGGCGACCCGCAGCTCGCTGGCTGTGAGCGCGTCAATGCCGCTACGCGTGATTCGCCGCGGACGGGCGCCCGCGGCGTGCAGCTCCTGACGTGCGCGGGCAACGAGGCGCTGCGCGCCACAACGGTAGGCCCGCTCCATTCCCGCCGCGAGCCATTCGCGCGCTTCCGCGCGCCGGTTACGGCGCCGGAGCGCGGCTCCGAGCTCCACGAGCGAGCGCGCGTGCTCGAGCCGCGCGTCGGTTTCTCCTAGCACTGACACCGACTGTTGCAACATCTCGAGCCCGGAATCTCCTGGCTCGAGCAGACCCGCGGCGCGCAGCGCGGCGCCGTAGGGACGGGCTAGACCGGTTGCTTGTGCGAGCTCAGCCTCCTCGCCCGCGAGCTCGCGCGCTTCGTCGTGTTCGGCGGGACCGAGGGCCAGGGCGAGCTCCGACCTCCACGCGAACATCGTGGGCCCGAAGCGCAGCTGCGCCGCGGTTCCCGCCAGCTTCCGCAGGTCCTCCACCGCACCCGCGCGGTCACCACGCGCCACGCGCAAACGGCCCCGTACCCCGAGCAGGATCGCGCCGGCCCAGGCGGTTAGGAAGATCGGGTCAAGCTCGGTCGACTCGATCAACGCTGCAAGCTCGTCGAGGCCCGAGCGTTCCAGGATGGCGTCCTGAACCGCGAGGGCAGTGCTGCTGAGGAACACTGCCATGCCGGTCTGTGCGATTACCTCGATCGCGCCCCCTGCCTCGGCTTCAGCCGCGACGAGGTCGCCCCGTCTGTCGAAAACCCACCCTCGCACGATCAGCGATGTCACCGAACCGATCACCGAGCCGCACACACGGGCATGCGCGGCGAGCTCGTCGGCCCACGCGAGCGCGCGGTCGTACTCGTCCACGCACACCAACGCGCACAACGCCTGTGCGGAGGCCCACGCTCCAGCTCCCTGCTCGGCCAGCACGCCTCCTGCGAGCGCGCGCTCTGCGCCCGGCACGACCTCGACAACCCGGTCGCCGCGGATCGCCGCCGCTGCGGCGAGCGTGGCCGTTAGCGCTTTGCCTGACCAAGACTCCACCTCGGCCAGCGACTCGAAGCGGTGACGAGTTCGGTCGAATTCGTCGACCAGCCGGGAGTCGTAGAGCGTCGTGGCCGCCCACAGCGCGGCCACCTCGGCCGCCAGGGCGGGCGCGCCGGCTCCCAGCTGATGGAAAGCAGCGGTCGTCACATCACGCCCCTCCTGCCACTGACCGGCGCGGTAGAGGATCTCGCCGAGCGCTGAGGAGAGCCGCGCCCGCAGCGCCGGATCATCGGCCAGCGCCAGTGCCTCCCGCAGATGAGATTCGGCGCCGCCGTCACGGACCGCCATCTCGGCAAGCCCGAGCTCCGCCAATAGGACTGGCCGCGTCGGCTCGTCGGCGCTCTCCTCCAGCGCCCGCTCCAGCCAACGGATGGCCCCTTCGGGTGCAGCTCGCGCTAGCGCCTCGCGCGCCGCCTGCAACATCGTGACCGCGGCCTGTACCGAACCATGGGGCCGTACGACCGCGAAATGCGCAGCCACCTCCTCTGCGCGCGCTCCCGCCTCGCGTAGCAGGCCGGCCGCCTGCAGATGTGCAGCCTCTCGCTCGCCGAGCGGCAACTGGTCATAGACCGAGCGGCCCACCAAGGGATGAACAAAGGCGAACGGATCCTCGGTCGAGAGCACCTCGAGCCTGCGCAGCCGATGGGCGATCGCGGTCGCCTCAGCGCGATCGACGCCGGCCAGCGCAGCGGCGATCGTAAGCGATCCGCCAACTCCGAGGACCGACATGGCGCGAGCGAGTGCCGGCGCTGCGGGCGACACGCGAGCGACGCGCCTCGTCACTCCCTCCGCAAACGAAGGCACGACAGCAGAACGCACTGCGCTCACCGACGGCTCACCCTCGCTCAGCAGCGTGCGTAACAGCTCCTGGAGAAGCAAGGGGTTGCCTCCGCTCGCTACATGACAAGCGTCGCACAGGCTGGCGTCCGCGGCCGGTAGGCGCTCGCGCACTATCCCGGCCACCGATGCGGCCGTCAATGCGCCGATCTCGAGCACCAGCGATCCAGGCTGCTCCCGCAGCTCCGCCAGCAGTGCGTCGGGCGCCCCCGGCTCCTGCGGCCGCAGCGCCACCACCACCGCCACACGTGCGTCGGAGATGCGTCCGGCGACGTAGGCAAGCGCTCGTAGTGACGCCGGATCTAGCCAGTGGCCATCGTCGACGAGCATCATCACGGGCTCGTTCATGGCGAGGTTCAGCGCCAGCCAATAGATCGCGTGCAGTGCGGCAAACCCCGGCTCGGGACCATCTCGGGCGGGGGACGCCTCCGGCGAGACGATGAGCTCGGCAGGCCTCGCGGCGCCCGCGAGCATCGCGTCGCGCTCCCGCGGCGACGCCGTGGCGACCACGACCTCGAACAGTTGGCGCACGCCGCCGAATGCGAATTCGCCTTCGAGCTCGCTGCCGCGCGCCGTGAGGGCGCGCAGGCCGAATTCGTTTGCATCACGCAGCGCCATCCCAAGCAGCGCGGTCTTGCCCGTTCCGGCCGCTCCTTGGACCAGCATGAGGCCACCACTGCCGGCCGCCGCTCGCCGCAGGGCCGAACGGACCTCCTTGAGCTCGCGGTCACGCTCGCGTAGAGGTCCTGACGCGCGATCGTTAACAGCGGCGACGGCCGGTCGTGCCATTCATCCACACGACCGAGAACACACAAGCCGGCCTCCGGAGTGCTCTCGAGATGCGGTCGCAGATGCGACGACCACGGGCGCGCGTCCCCGCGCGCAATGCCCATTCGCCGGCCCCACAAATGTTTAGGGTACCTCTCCAACGCGAAGCCCGCCAGCGAAGAATTAGCATCGTCCAAACTGGATCGAGGCGCGACGGATCCGGGACCGGGGAGTCGTGTCGCGATCGCGGGCTGACCCTTTGGCTCGGCCCGCGTCCGACGATTGCCCAGAGGGGGGTGCTTCGCTGTGAGCTGCTCGTTCTTGTCAGCGGCCAACGAGCCGCGGTCACTTCGTCCGGAGAGACGTCCTCGCGAACCGTTTCGCCGCCTGCGTTGGGTTCCGCTACTTGCAGCGGTATGCGCGATCGCATGCGTCCTTCCAGCCGTTCGGGCAAGCGCGGCAAGCCCGGCGTCGTGGCCGTCAGGCGGTCATGACCTGTCCAACACTCATTCCGCTCCTGGCGAGACGAGGATCAATCCGCAGAACGTCGTGCACTTGGCGCCCAAGTGGACGTTCACGACACACGGCGACGTGTCGGCAATTCCGGCGGTCGCCAACGGCGCGGTGTACTTCCCCGACTGGGGTGGCTACCTGAACAAGGTCGACGCGAGCACGGGCAAGCTGGTCTGGCAGACGAAGATCGACTCGTACCTGACCGGTCTCGGGATCGCGGGCGGGGTTTCCCGCGCGGCTCCCGCGGTAGTCGGGAACGCGGTTTATCTGGGCGACCAGAACGGCGGGCATCTGTTCGCCGTCAACGCGACGACGGGACAGCTGCTGTGGCGGACGACGGTCGACACCCACCCGTTCTCGATTCTCACCGCGGGGCCGCTCGTCGCGAACGGAATCGTCTATCAGGGGGTGGCGTCGCTTGAGGAGGGCGCGGCCGCAAACGGCAGTTACCCGTGCTGCACGTTCCGCGGCAGCGTCGTCGCCGTCCGTGCGTCGACCGGACAGGTGCTATGGCAGACCTACATGCTCCCCGACAACGGCGGGGTGCCGTGCACGACCCAGGGCGACAGCACCCAGGATCCGCCGATCCCGATCTCCGGGTGCGGTTACAGCGGCGCGGCCGTATGGGGAACGACGCCCGCGTACGACCAGACGTCGAACACGCTGTACGTGGCCACCGGCAACAACTACACGGTGCCCGACAGCGTAAAGACGTGCGAGGACGACGGCGGGTCACCGGGTCAGTGCCTGTCGCCCGATGATCATGTCGACTCGATCGTTGCGATGGATGCAAGCACCGGCCAGATCAAGTGGTCGACGGGCACGGACAAGTTCGACGATTGGAACGTCGCCTGCATCCCGGGGGTCGGATCGCCCAACAGCTGTCCGGCGAACCCCGGTCCTGACTACGACTTCGGGTCCGGCCCACAGCTGTTCACGATCAAGAAGCCCAACGGCCAGAGCCAGCTTGTTGTTGGCGCCGGCGAGAAGAGCGGCGAATACTGGGCGATGGACGCAGCCACGGGCCAGATCATCTGGAGCCAGGCAGCTGGACCCGGATCATCGCTCGGTGGGATCGAGTGGGGCCCCGCGACCGACGGCAAGCGGATCTACGTCGCCGAGGAGAACTTCTACGGCATCCCGTACAAGCTGCCGTCGGGCCAGCAGATCACCGAGGCCTCCTGGGCCGCGATCGACCCAGCCACCGGCACGATCCTGTGGCAGACGCCCGACCCCTCGGGCGGACCTACAGCGCTCGGTCCGGTGACGGTCGCCGACGGCGTGCTGTACGCGCCGTCGATGAGCGGCAAGGTCTACGCACTCGACGCGTCCAGCGGGAAGATCCTCTGGAGCTACACGACCCCCGGGGCGGCGATCGGCGGAGCCGCCGTGGTCAACGGCAGCGTCTACTGGGGCAACGGGTACTCGCACCTCGGGATCCCCGGTTGGAACGCAAGCACCACGTTCTACGACTTCACGATCAACGGCAACTAACGCGCTAGCTGGCAGTACCGGGGAATCGTCATCCCGCTAGTGCAGTTCCGCAGCGCGCTCGGGACCGGGCTCAGGCACATGAAACGCGACCGTGCTCGCACAGCGGCACGACCGAGTTTCAGCAACGAAGGAGGCAGTGATGGGCAAGCGGTTATCACGCAGGACCAGCATCGGAGTGCTCACGGTGACCGGTGTGCTGGCCATCGTCGGGGTCGGCTACGCGGCCATCCCTGACATCGGAGGTGTGATCCACGGCTGTTACAACGCCGCGTCGAACCCCTCGGGAGCGATCCGCGTGATCGACACGGAGGCCGGGGCGAAGTGTGGGAAGAATGAGCGACCGCTGGTGTGGAACCAGAGGGGTCCCAAGGGCGACAAGGGCGACACCGGCGCGACGGGCGCGACGGGCGCCACGGGCGCGCAGGGCGACACCGGTGCCACGGGTCCTCAGGGGGCGACCGGCGAGACCGGGCCTGCGGGCGCGCCGGGCGCGCCGGGGGCTCCGGGCGCGGCGGGCACGAGCGACGCGTTCTTCGCCAAGGGCACGCCGCTCGGGATCAACGACGCGACCGTGACAATCGTCTCGAAGAGCGTGCCGGCAGGCACCTACGTCATCAACGCAAAAGCGACGATCGAGAGCGCTAGCGGTGCCGATGGCACGGAGGCGCGTTGCGTGATGCGTGTCGGCGGCGTGCTCGTCGACGACACCGAGGCCATCGGCGGCGGAATCGTGCTCACCGACCAGTTCGGCGACAACCCTCTCGAAGTGATCGCGCTCCAAGCCGTCGCCCCAAACTTCGGCGGGGGCACAGTCCTCGTCGAATGCAACGACTCGGGCGCCGGGTTGATCAACGTTGAAAACGCAGTCCTAACAGCGATCAAGGTCACGACGGTCCAGTAGCTCCGCTGCAGCTTGCTGCGCCGGCACAGCCGGCGCAGCGGCAGCCGGTCGGAAGCGTGCCCACGGACCGCGGTTTTGCTGGCCGCCAGCACGCTCGTCGATGAGGTGGACGCGATAGACGCAGCGGGAGAGTGGGTGCGCAAGCGGAAGGTTTGAGATGCGCGATGGCCTAACCGCACACGAGCGGCAGATCACCGACCTGGCCCGCGATGGTCTTTCGAATTCGGACATCGGTACACGCCTCTTCGTCAGCCCGCGGACCGTGGAGTGGCACCTCAGCAAGGTGTTCAGCAAGCTCGGGATCCACTATCAGCAAGAGCTTGCGAACTCAGTAGATAGCTCCGAAGCTGCCCCGGCTTGAGCCCGAGGTCACCGCGGTCGGCGGCGAGGGTGGCGAATGTGCTGCTGTCCGCGCAAACGAAGACTGTCGCAGCCAGGACGGGGACGCTCGCGGTAGCGAGATAGCGGGTCCAAGACGTCCGTTGCCGCCGGTGGGTTGCTTGCGACAGTCGTGCCGATCGGTGCTGCTCTGCCGCGGCCGAGGAGACGGGTCTCATGCTTGGGGCCGGAGTGTCGATTTCGGCCCGCGCCGTTCGTGTAGGGGGTGAGAGGCCGATGACTGCTCGGCCTCGCGCAACCCTAACCCGGCGGCGCTACTCACCGCCGCCACGAGTCAAAGGAGGCTGCAATGAGCCGAATCGTCGTGATGAACCATGTGACCCTGGACGGGGTGATGCAGGCTCCGGGCCGCCCCGAAGAGGACACACGCAGCGCATTCACCCACGGCGGCTGGGCCCACCTGTCCGAAACACCTGACGACGCTGTGGGCAAGGCGATGAGCGAGAGGATGACGGCCGGGGGCGGCCTGGCAGGGTGGCTTTTCGGGCGGCGTACCTACGAGGATCTGCTGAGTTATTGGAACCAGCAGCCCGACAGCCCTTTCGGCCCGATGCTCAACAACTCGCCCAAGTACGTCGCGTCGACCACTCTGACAGAGCCCCTGCCGTGGCCGAACTCGACCCTGCTGCAGGGCGACATCGCCGACGCCGTGGGCGCGCTCAAGGCGCAATCCGACGGCGTTCTGGCGACCATGGGCAGCGGCGAGCTGATCGGTTCGCTGATGGCCGGCGGTCTGATCGACGAGTACCTCCTGATGATCCATCCACTCGTGCTCGGCAGCGGACGGCGGCTGTTCTCCGAGGGCGTTCACGTGTCGCTGCGGCTTACCGACAGCGTCACGACAGCCACCGGCGTGGTGATCGCCACCTACGAGCCGGTCAGGGACTAGAAGTAGAACATGAACGAGCCTCACCGGCCAGGCCGCCGGGAAGATTCGCCGGCGCCTGGCCGGCGAGAGCTCCCCCGAGACAGAGGAGTCCACTATGAAGCAGTACCTGCTCAGCATCTACCAGCCAGACGGCGATCCGCCGCGGGCCGACGTTCTCGCGGAGATCATGCGCGACGTACGTGCGGTGGAAGAGGAGCTCCGCTCTGCGGGGGCATGGGTGTTCTCCGGCGGACTTCACGCCCCGAGCACCGCGACGGTCGTTCATCCCCGCCGCGAGGCGATGCCGATGACGGACGGGCCGTATGTGGAGGGCAAGGAGCACATCGGCGGCTTGACGATCATCAAGGCGGCCAACCTCGACGAGGCGCTCGAGTGGGGGCGAAAGCTCGCGCGCGCGACGACGCGCCCGATTGAGGTGCGCCCGTTCCAAGGCGAGCTCGTGGACTGAGGGCGCGCGTGGCGACCGTTTCGCACTCGGAGATCGAGCGTGTGTTCCGCGAGCAGTACGGGCGCTCCGTGGCTGTTCTGGTGCGGGTGTTCGGCGACATCGACCTGGCCGAGGAAGCGGTCCAGGACGCCTTTACCACGGCGGTTGCACGCTGGCCCGACAGCGGCATACCGCCGGCCCCGGCGGGCTGGATCATCACCACGGCGCGTAATCGCGCGATCGACCGCCTGCGCCGCGAGTCCACGCGAGATAGCCGCCACGCCCAGGCGATGCTGCTTCACGCTCGCCACGAGCCACCAGAGGAGAGCCCGGTGCAAGACGATCGCCTGCGCCTGATCTTCACCTGCTGCCACCCCTCGCTGGAAACAGGCGCTCAGGTAGCGCTGACACTGCGGCTGCTCGGCGGGCTGAGTACGCCCGAGATCGCGCGGGCATTCCTGGTCTCCGAGTCGACGATGGCCCAGCGACTGGTACGCGCGAAGGGAAAGATCCGCGACGCACGAATCCCCTACCGAGTCCCCAACGAAGCCGACCTACCAGAGCGCCTCGATGCGGTGCTCGCGGTTGTCTACCTGATCTTCAACGAGGGCTACGCCGCCAGCTCGGGCGAGCGGCTGATCCGCGAGGAGCTGACCAAGGAGGCGATCCGGCTCGGCCGGCTGCTGCTCGAGCTGATGCCGGACGAGCCCGAGGCGATCGGCCTGCTGGCGCTGATGCTGCTCGAACAGTCACGCAGCAGCGCGCGCACCACCCCCGAGGGCGAGCTCGTGCCGCTGCCCGAGCAGGACCGCAGCCGCTGGGGCCGCAACCTGATCGAGGAAGGACAGGAACTCGTCCGCCGCTGCCTACGGCGAAACGAGCCAGGGCCGTACCAGATCCAAGCTGCGATCAACGCCGTGCACAGCGACGCACCCACCGCCGTCCAAACCGACTGGAGCCAGATCCTCGCGCTCTACGACCAGCTCCTCGCGATCACCCCCACTCCGATCGTCGCGCTCAACCGCGCCATCGCGGTCGCCGAGCTCGACGGGCCACAGGTCGCACTCGACCTGATCGACAAGCTGCCCCTCGACGGCTACTACCTCTACCACGCGATCCGCGCCGACCTCCTCCGACGCCTCGGCCACAAAGGCCAAGCCGAAGCCGCCTACCGCGCAGCGATCGAGCACACCGACAACGCCGCCGAGATCGCATTCATGAAAGCGCGGATCTCAGCAATCAGAGCTGCCGCATAATGAGAGCACACCTGCCGTCCGCCGGCCCGCGCTCCGCGGCGAAGCAAGCCAGTACCTCGCGGACCGCCACCAATTTGAAAGCAGGCCTGACGCGCGATGCTCGGCGAGCCCCGCTCCTCGCCAAACTCGAGACGCAAGATCCCGCGACCCTCATTGCTAACTGGACCATCGGTGTCGTACAGACCGCTGCTGACAGCAGCCGGCTTCTGCTCATCTACACCGTGCAGATGACCTGGCAGGCGTGTCTACATTCGTGTCCACCGCGCGCCCTACACGCCAAATCCCCTGTGGACCTTCCCGGGCTCGCGGTTGACCACGATCCACGTCGTTTGTGACCTTCGTGCCCGGTGGTGAATACGGCCCTGGCGCCTTTGTGGCGGTCAGGCTCGGGGTAGCGGGGATCCTGTCCTTCGGCCCAGCAGCGCTCGCTCTCGGGGTGAAAAGCCCCCTGGCTTGCTCGGGTCGCACGTCGACGATGGTGTCGGTGGCGTGGCGGACGGTGGTGCGCATGCTCAGACTGATCGTGGAAATCGAGCGCAGGTCGGGCCGGTCGCGGTCGGTGGCTCACGTCGATTCGGAAGCCGCGTCGGTGTTCACCTCGATCATCCCGTCTCGAACGTGCGGCTTGGTGCCGAACGGCGTGCAGCGCTGTTGCAGCAGGCCGGCGATGATGTCTGTCTCCGCTCGCGATGCGCGGCGGGTGAAGCAGTAGTCGAGCGCTAGCGGGAGCGCGCAGATAGCGCGGGGTCCGTGAGGATCGATTTCGACGAGCCACAGCAGGCCGAGGTCGTTTCGGAGCTTGGGGTGGACGATGTAGTCGTCGAGGAAGTCACCCAGATCGAAGATCACGCGTGGAGCAACGCCGTGGAAGATGTGCGCCGAGTGTCCGGCAATTAGGCTGGCACCCGCGCCCAACAGAGCCGCCGCCGACCGGCGAACGTGGGCTTGTGGTCCGGCCACCATGTTCGGGCCCCAGTGAGGCGTGGCGAGCACCAGGTCGGCGTCAGCGCCGGGCCTTACCGCGGCGCGGACCCAGTCGGGCAGTTCTCCCCGCAGGTCGGCGAACGCGATGCCCGGCCGCTCGGGGCCGGCCGCGTAATCGGCGGGGTGGTCTGAGAAGGCGACCAGTCGGACGCGCAGGCCGCCGCAGCGAAGCATCACCGGCGCTCGGGCGGTCTCGACATCGGCGCCGGCGCCGACCGCGGCGATCCCTGCCGCCCGCAGGTAGGCAAGGGTGTCCAGCAGCGCGTCGGGGCCGTAGTCGAGCGCGTGGTTGTTGGCCAGTGTCACGGCGTCGACGCCAAGGTCCGCCAAACACCGCGCCGCGACCGAGGGCGCTCGGAAGAAAAACCGCTTGCCCGGATCGGGAAATCGATCGCCGCGGTGCGAGATGCAGCACTCGAGGTTGAGCACGAACGCGTCGGCGCCGGCGATACAGTCGGCGACCTCGGGGGCGATGAGCGCAGCCCCCGGCTCGCGGGTCAGCCGTTCGGCCACCCGGCGCCCCAGCATCGTGTCGCCGGCAAGAGCGAGCATCGCCGCCATCGCTCACTCTTTCTCGAAGCCGTGCGCGCCGACCAGGCGAACGAAGTGCGCGCCCGTGAGGACCGCCTTGCGCCGCAGACGGCCGGCGTCTTTTGCGAACAGCGTGACCTGCTCCCGGCCGCCCGGACCGATCGGCTGCACGAGCCGCCCGCCGCCAGATAGCTGCGCGGCCAGAGACTCGGGCACGTTCGTGAACGCAGCCGACACCACGATCGCCTGGAATGGGCGGTGTCCGGGCAAGCCCCGGCTGCCGTCGCCGACGACCACGTGCGCGTTGTCGATCCCGGCTCTAGCCAGGTTCGCCCGGGCGCGGCGCGCGACGTCGACCCAGCGCTCCACGCTCCACACCTCGCCCCCGAGGACGGCCAACAGCGCCGTCTGAAACCCCAGCCCGGTGCCGATCTCGAGCACCCGCTCGCTCCCCTGCAACGCCAGCGCCTCGATCATCCTTGCGATCAGCGACGGCTGCGTGGTCACCTGCCCGTGCGGGATCGGCAGCGGCACGTCCTCATAGGCACGGTTCCGCGACTCCTGCGGCACGAACTCCTCACGCCGGATCCCCCGAAACGCATCCAGCACCCGCCGATCGCGGATGCCGGCCGCCACGAGAGCTTCGACCAGATCCTCGTTCGAAACCACGACCTCGTTGTACACCCTCCGCGCACCGAGCAGCGGCGTCTGCGAAACGCCACAATCCAAGAGGCGTTCGCCCGCTCGAGGCACCGACCGCGCGGCTGGAGATGGCCGGTCAGTCCCTGGCGATCACTCCGGAGACAGGCCGTGAAAACAACCGCCTAAACCTCCCCTCAGGCTCGAGCGGGGCGACGACCGCGCGGCGGCTCGCCGACGAAACATGCGGATCGCGGCGCTGCGGCCTTCGGTTAGCCGAAGGCCGCTGAAGGGTTGGGACGGGCAGAATCGTGTGGATGAGTCGGCGGGTGCTGATCGTGGATGACAACCCTGGTTTCCGTCGGCTTGCGCGCCGGCTCTTGGAGGACGACGGATTCGAGGTAGTCGGCGCGGTCGGGGACGCGAGCCAGGCGCTCCTGGCGACGGGGGAGCTCGCGCCGGAGGTGATTCTGCTTGATGTGAACCTTCCCGACGCGAGTGGTTTTGCGCTCGCCGCGAGGATCGCGCGCGAGCGTCCCGGCGTGGCAGTGTTGCTGACCTCGACCCATAGCCACCAAGACTTCGACGAGCTCGCGGTCTCGAGCGGTGCTTTGGGGTTCTTGCCGAAGGACGACTTGTCGGGTGCGGAGGTCGAGCGGCTCCTGCGCTAAGTCCTTGTCAGCGGGGGCGGGATGGGCTACGTTTGCGGGACGGTTTCCGGGGACCCGATGATGACGCGGGGCGAGTATCGAGCGGTTGTGCGTGCGGAACTTGCGGTCGCTCAGATACTGGCGGCGAGCGCGGCCGGGGAATCGCTGTATCCGCGGCTGCTGGCGGCGATCGGCGAGTCGCTGGGATGGGATTTCGGCGCGTGGTGGGAAGCCTCGGATGAGAGCGGGACGCTGGTGTGCGTCGAGACCTGGCGTTCGGGGTCGCTACAGGACGGTGATTTCGACACGCTGACGAGGCGGACGGCTCTCGCGCTTGGGGTGGGGTTGCCGGGTCGGGTGTGGGCGACGGGCGCGCCGGCGTGGATCCCGGATCTGAGGGAGGATCCGAACTTTCCGAGGGGTGCTGCCGCGGCGCTGGCAGGGTTGCGTTCGGGGTTCGCGTTCCCGGTGCAGAGCGCCCGCATTGCGCTGGGCGCGATCGAGATGTTCTGCAGCCGGGTGCATGAGCCCGACGAGGAGCTCCTCGAGACGATGGCGATCCTGGGCAGTCAGCTCGGCCAGTTGATCGAGCGGGGTCGTGCCGAGCGCGAGGTGCGGGAGAGCAACGAGCGCCGGCGGGCGATCCTGGAGGCGGCGCTTGATTGCGTGATTACGATCGACGAGCGCGGGCGAGTGGTGGAGTTCAATCCCGCTGCGGAACGCACGTTCGGCTACCGGTCTGACGAGGCGATCGGCACTGAGATGGCGGAGCTGATCGTCCCTCCGGCGCTGCGTGGTCGCCATCGGGCCGGCCTGTCCCGGCTGCTGGCGACGGGCGAGCATCGGATCATCGACCGGCGCCTCGAGTTGACGGGGATGCGATCGGACGGGTGCGAGTTCCCGGTCGAGTTGACGGTCACCCGCATCGACCTCCCCGGACCGCCCCTGTTCACGGGCTACGTGCGTGATATCACCGAGCGAAAACGGGCCGAGGCAGAGCTGCGGGCGTCCCGGGCACGGATCGTGGACGCAGGCGATGAGGCACGGAGACGGTTGGAGCGCGATCTGCATGACGGCGCGCAGGCGCGGCTCGTGAACCTGGGCTTGGCGCTGCGGCTCGCGCGAGCGAAGCTCGAGCAGCCGCGAGAGGCGGGGCCGTTGCTGGACGAGGCGATCGAGGAGCTGGCGCAAACGACAAGCGAGCTGCGCGAGTTCGCGCGCGGGATCCACCCCGCGGTCCTGACCGAAGGGGGTCTAGCGCCGGCGCTGCGAGCATTGGCGGCGCGCTCTAGGGTGCCGGTGCAACTCGGTGAGCTGCCGCAGTTCCGCGTTCCGTCGAGCGTTGAGGCGACCGTCTACTTTCTGGTGGCGGAGGCGCTTACGAACGCAACTCGCTACTCCGGCGCGGACCGAGTTGAGATCAACATCGACGCGGCGCACCAGCGCGTGCGGGTTGAGGTGCGCGACGACGGGCGGGGAGGCGCCGACCCGGCGGTCGGCTCCGGACTGCGAGGTCTCGCTGACCGGGTCGCGGCGCTGGACGGCTCGTTTGAGGTGCTGAGCCCCACCGGAGTTGGCACTACGCTCCGGGCGGTGATCCCATCCGGGTAGTGATCGCTGAGGACTCGGTGCTGCTGCGGGAGGGAATCGCGCGGCTGCTGGCCGAGGCAGAGCTCGAAGTCGTCGCCCAAGCCGGCGATCGAGAGGACCTGGTACGCAAGGTTCGCGCCCACAAACCCGATGTCGCGGTGATCGACATTCGGATGCCGCCCGACCACAGTGACGAGGGGCTGCGCGCGGCGCGGGAGATCCGCGCCGACATGCCACAGGTCGGGATCCTCGTCCTGTCGCAGTATGTCGATGAGCACTACGCGCTTGCACTGCTTTCCGATGGCGCCGAGGGGATCGGCTACCTGCTCAAGGACCGAATCGCTGAGGTCGACCGGTTCGTGGAAGCGGTCCGCCGGGTCGCCGCCGGCGGCTCGGTGCTCGATCCGGAGGTCGTGGCCCACATGGTCGGACGCCGTCGTGAGCAAGGTCGCCTCGCCGATCTGTCCCGACGGGAGCGACAGGTCCTCGAGCTGATGGCGCAAGGGCTCTCCAACAAGTCGATCTGCGAGCAGTTGGTCGTGACCGAGCGCGCGGTCGAGCACCATGTCACCAGCATCTTCACCAAGCTCGGGCTTTCCTCAGCCAGCGGCGGGCACCGGCGTGTGCTGGCCGTGCTGGCGTTCCTGCAGGACACCGCCGCGTAACGCCGCCGTTGGAACTGCGGGATACCGAAGGTCGGCCTACGGCTTGGTCCCCTACCAAATGAGCGGCGGCATCGGGACCCTTCGAAGCCGATGAACCGCAAACTCAGGAGGGCTTGATGGGACTGGATCTGGACGCACTTGAGACGAGCTTCGACCTCGTTGCCCCGCACGGCGAGGAGCTCATGGACGAGTTTTACTCGCGGCTGTTCAAAGCAGCGCCGGCGGTGAGGCCGCTGTTTGCCGGTACCGATCTGAAGCGCCAGAAGACAATGCTGCTCGGCACGCTCGTGCTGCTGCGCAAGTCGCTGCGCAATTTGGACGCGATCGTCCCGACCCTCCGGACCCTCGGCGCTCGGCACGTCGCGTACGGCGCACGCCCAGAGCACTACCCGGTAGTCGGAGAAGCGCTGATCGGCGCAATGGCGACGATCGCCGGTCCAGTTTGGTCGGCCGAGCACGACTCGGCCTGGCGCCAGGCCTTCTCGATCGTGGCGGGCGCAATGCTGGACGGTGCGAACGCGGCGACTCTCGCGGAGGCTGCGTAGAAAGGGCCGCTGGTCGCAGCCGGCGCTGGCGGACCGTGGCGTCAGCCGTCTGCAACGCGCCCGAACCCTGTCTTCGGGAGCATCGCAATCGGCCACGCGAGGGTCGGCCAGAAGATAGGGTTGCCCCAGCGACCCCCGAGCCAGGAGCCCACATGCAGTATGAGCACACCGAGCACGTCGCGGCGCCGCCGGATGCGGTCTACGCAGCCATCTCGGACGTGAGAAACCTCCCGAGGTTCGTGCCACAGCTGACCGCCGCGCGCGCAGCCGGCGAAGGTCGCGTAGAGGTCGATGCCCGCTACGAAGGGCACGAACAACACGGCGAGGCAACCTTCGCGACCAATGCCGCCGCGCGAAGAATCGAGTGGGGCGCAGCTAGCGGCTACCGCGGCTGGCTGCAGGTCGACGCGGATGGCGACGGATCGCGGCTCACCCTGTTCCTCGACACGCCGCACACGGCTGCGAGTGATCACGACGTCGCAGCGACGCTCGACGCGATTCGCATGCTCGTCGAGTCACAGGTCTGACCTCCGGCAACTGTGCGACACCTCGAGGGCAGTACACGACCGCCGCGACGGGAGCGTAGCGCGGTCTACTTGCAGCTGACGGTGGCCGTGCCGCCTGCCGCGTCGAGCACCGTCAGCGTTCGGCCGTGACTCGTCCTCCGCCACTGGTGGCGGAGGATTGTTCCTTGGCCACCGTGCACGCGGCCGGAGCAGCTCACCGCGAGCCGGGGGAACACACGCACCGTGATCGTCCAGGAGACCTTGTTGCCGTCTGTGTCGTGACCGAACGCGCGGACGCGGTAGGTCCCCGGCCGAAACGGGTGGGTGAACAACACCGGCTCACCGTGCGGGCCCTGACCGGTTTGCCCGTGGTCCTGACCGACTGAGAGGTACCCCGTATCGGCGTGGCTGCCGTCGCCGAAGTCCCAGTGCACCTGCCCGGCGAGTGGAGCATCGATCTGCGCGGCAGGCATGTAAATCGCCTGAAGCGTGCTCTTGAACCTGCCTGAGCGTCCGGCATCGCCAGTCGGCGGCGATGCGAGCGTCTGCAGCCCGGGCAGCTTCTTTTGGGCGTAGTTGTTGTGGAGCGGCGTCGCCGCCAGACTCCGTGTCCGGAAACCGATCGCCGAGAGCAGTGCCTCGTCGGCGGCGATGACCTGGTCGCCGAGATCCGGCGAGACGTTGAACACCGCGTGGTCGGAGTTATAGAGCGGAGGGTAGGGCGCGTCGAAGGCCGGATAGAAGTAGCCGAGGTCGTCCTGACCCTTCGACAGAGCCACGACGGTTCCAGCGTCAGTCGCCTTGGCGAGAGTTATGCGGATCTCGGGGAACGGCTCTCCGGGCATCGACAGGACTGCCTCCTGCCCGATCCGGAAGGCCGTCAGCCAGGTCCCGAACATGTCTCCGGTGCGGAACGGAGCGCGGATCGCCCGATCGATCGGATAGATACCGGTGGTCGAAGCTAGTTGCTGCTTGTTGGTGTCGGAAAGCGACCACGCGTCGTTGAGGCCGAGCAGCGCCGCGTTGGTCGCCGCGAATCGAAGCGTCGACGCATGCGCGTCTAGCCTCGTGCTGGTGATCCACCGGGCATGCGAGAGCGCCTCCAGCAGGTCGTTCGCGATCACGCCACTGATCCACTCCATGTTCCTCAAACCGGTCGTCTCCACCGGGCTCTCAAGCCGCCCGAGCGAGGCCGGGCCGACGACGCTGACCCCGCCGAGCAGCCGATCGAGCTCGGCGCGCACCGCCCCGAAGTAATCCGCGCTGAGGACGCGCAGACACTGCCCGCACACGTGCGCGCCGTGCGTCGGCACGCTCGCGAACACGCCGATCGTCGCGCCCGTTGAAGGCGCGACGGCGCGGAGGATCGAGAGCTGCGTGTCGTTGACCCAGCCCTGATAGTTGTCCTGGTTGATGTTGACGCCCGCGATATTGGGGTCATCGAACGTCGCGAACTGGAGATACGCCGGCCGCGCCGAGCGCCCGGCCGCGACGATCGCGGACACGACCTGGTCGTGAACGAGCTTCAGGTAGCTGACGGGGACGGGTCCCCAGATGCCCTCGAGCGTCGCGCCCGCGTGGGTATGCGTCGCCTGCACGATCACATCCGCCCGCGACATGCGGACACCACCCGCTGCGCTCGCCGCCCGCGCCGCGTCGACGCGATCCGCCAGCGCTCCGACGCCCAGTCCCTCCTGGTAGCCGGAGAAGTAACCCTGCGCGTCGATGGTCGCGAACGCGAGCGCCCTGTGGCCGTTGCTCACATAGAAGGCGCGGACCTGCAGAGGATCGTGGAGCCTCCTGATCGGCGGGCTGAGCGAGAACCCACCCGAATAGACCGGCACCGACGGGTCGATGCCGCGGACGGCCGCCCCAGCCCGGAACAGCACCGGCCTGGAGGCGGCGTGAGCGACAGCACTAAAGGAGATCGTGATCCCGACCGCGAGCGACGCCAGGGAACGAACCCTCAGTGCCACGCGCGTCAGGGTACTCCAGCCCGGTCAGCCGGGCGACCTTTCATGGGCGGTCGGTTTCGGCCCCGAACCCGGCCCCTCCCGGCACGCCTCGACGAGCACGCCAGCTGTGCCTCTATGTAGAGCGTCCGTGAACCACGTCTCGTGCCGGTGCTCGTCGGGAGCGTGCGGGTCGGCTGCGGCTCGCGTGCCGGGGTCCCTCGTGGAACAGCAGTCTCGTCGCTGAGGACAAGCTCGAGGCGGAGCTTGGTCAGTGATGCGGCACGCGGCGAACTGTGTTGTTCGCGGTCGACTCGGCGCGCGGCGCGGGACGGCGCCCGGGTGGCGGAATACCCGGGCGCCGTCGCAGGGTCGTCTATTTGCAGAGTCCAGAGGGGCTCGACGTTGTGCAGTGGTTGCCCTTGAACGTTGCCGTCCCGGTCATGTCCCAGAACAGGTCGAATGGGCTGTTGCCCGACAGGTGGTTGTTCTTGATGGTGTCGTTGCTGGGCGCGGTCGGCCCTCCCGGCAGGGTCATCACGAGGATTCCACCGGATGCCAGGCTCGGGTTGTTGCCCTTGGAGTTACCTGTGACGCTGTTGTTCGTGACGCTCGTGTTCGCCGCGCCGAGCAGCGCGATGCCGATCCCCGACAGCGGCGGTTCGCCCTCGGACGGCTCGCCGGGGCACGCGTTGTTGTTGTTGCGGACCTTGTTGTGGCTGACCGTCCAGTCTGTTGCGGGTCCGGGCGCGTCGGCCAAGACGAGGATGCCGGCGCAGTTGCCGGCGAACACGTTGTCTCTGACGGTCCCGAAGTCTGCATCGCGCGCCAGCAGCCCCTCACCTAGGTTATTTATCGACCGATTGCCGATCACCCAGGCGTGCGCCTGCGGGGAATCGCCGATGTACAGCCCCGGCGCGTGGTTGCCGCTTGACACGTTGTTCAGATAGCGGGTGCGAGATGAGGTGTTGCTGAAAACGCCGTAGCTGCCGTTCCTGAGCAGGCGCGTGTGCGACACGGTCAGGTTCTCGGTGGCGAACCCGAGGATCCCGTTGCCGGTGAAGCCCTTAACAGTGATCCCAAAGATCGTCACGCCGTTGACCGTCTTGTTGACGATCGGCGCGCCGCCGTTGTTGGGAGTGACGTCGCCGATCACGCAGATCCCGGTGACGCCGGACGGATCGATCTTGCTGCAAGGCGTATCCGGTGCGTTCGCCGGCGGCTTTAGCACCGCGTTGCGGCCCTTGAGCGTGACCCTGTCGGTCTGGATCACCAGCGCCTCGCGGTATGTCCCGCGCTTGACCACGACGGTATCGCCGCGCTTGGCCTTGTCGATCGCGGCCTGAATCGAGTGATGCGGCTTGACCACGATCGTCCTCGCACTGGCCACACCGACCTGCGCGCAGAAAGCGATGACCGCTACGATCGCAACTCCAGTCCGCAGGCTTCTTGTCGGGCTCATATGGTCCTCCTATCAAGTCTCTGCCGGGATGCCGTCCCCGCGTGGATGAGCGGGCCGGGTCGCATGACCTCGCGCCATCGGCCCAGCGCATACCCCTAGTCGCTTAACCCGCGTACGATCGAAATGTTGCGGTCGGACGGTTGCAGCCCGTCGGAGTCGGATTCCCGAGGCACAGACGCCGGTAAGCAGAGCAGCAGCGACGGAGTTGGCATCGCAATCTCTCCCAGCACGGACGAGTAGGGAAATCGCCTGGCACGTAGCACCGCAAGGGGTGTTGCCCTGGTTGAACTCGAACCCGACGTGCGTCGACGCGTTGATGCTGTTCTGCGGGATCCGCACTCAAGCCAGGTTCAGGTAGATGTGCCCGCCGACCGTCTTGCTCGCGAGATAGATCCGCTTCAGATCGTCCTTGTTGGGCGCCTTTGACCCCTTGATCGTGGCGCAGTCGACGTCCTGCTTGACGCCGCCGGCGTAGCCGCTGTCGGAGTTCGTCGCCTGCGCGTCGGTGAGCCCGGTAAAGGCCCAGCCACTCGCGGTCTTGCTCGCGCTCTGGTTCGGCGCCGTCCCGGTCCACGTCACCGGGCTAAGCCGATCCGGCGGCGCAAACACAGGCCGTCAATCTGGCTCGGCGCTGAACGCGAGCGCTACTCCGCGCGGCGGGCTCCGAGCACGCCTGGCCTGACGCGCGCGCCGACCTCAGGCCGCTACCGAGTCGCTCGAGCGAGGAACGGACGGGCCACACTGGATCGACCCTCCCACCCGAGCTCGCCTTCCACTTGTGCGCGATCCGAGCATCTAACCGTCAACCACCCGCAACCGGGCGCCTTCCACGATAAGGACTCCTTGCTCCTCACCGGGCAGGCCGAGCCGCACCCGCATAACGCGAGCGTGCACAATGACGTCTCTTGTTTAACATCAGCGCTGTATACGTAACAGTGCCTACACGCACCAATAGGCGGCAACCTTAACTTATGTCGCCCAAGAGACAGAACCCCCCGGAGTTCTTCCCCTCTCTCCGCCGCGTTTAGCGGCATCGTCGTGTCCTGCCGCTCCGGCCGAGCAAAGTCAACAAATAGACAGCATTATGTGTAAGACACCCTTACACATAATGTCCGGGTCACTGTCAGTGCTTTACGACGACCGATCGACCGCTGTCTTCCCGCTTGCGCGCGTGTCGCCTAGCGCCTGGACGCCACTCGCGCGCCGATCGGGTCGCGGACGCGAGCGGGCTCTCGAAGCCCGTTGGCCGCTCGGGCGTCATCTGCTCCGGACCGCGCGGCTCCGGGGCGAGCCCAAGCGCGAACTGCGCGAAACCGCGGCAGAGGCCGGGTGACCGAGAGCTCAGTGCCGAACCTCAATTAACGGGACGTTAAAGACTAGGAAGGAAAGCCGGGACGTAAGCGGCGAACCCGGATCGGATTTTCGCATATTCATCCGCCTGACGGTTAGTTAGTGTTGACACCACAGACGCGATCTGATACGCCTGAATCTGGTTGTAAGGCGCACCGATGGGGCTGCGCCGCAGGGTTCTGGGGGCCCCGCTCGCGCAGTCTCGGATAGGAAGCCGTGACACTATCCGCCAGAAGCAGGGCCCCTCCCGCGCAACGCACGAGCGCGCGCCCCACTCCGGCACAGGTTGCACGCCAGATGCCGGAGCAGGACCGGGGCTTGCTCGGGACCGACCCTTCCACCGCGACGCCTGACGGCGTCACTGATCCTTTGAAAGGAGCGCATCCTTATGCGTAGCGCCCTGCGACGTATGTTACTCACTCTGATATCGGTTTTCGCGCTTGCCGGGTTTGCGTTCGCGGCCACGGCCGCGGCCGACAGCCCGCACTTCCTGTTTGCCAACAACAGCGTCAGCACCACCACCGGCGCGCTCACGACCTCGTTCAAAGACGCCGGGCTGGGGACCGGCACGACCAGCATCCAGATCACGCTCACGGCCGACGGGACCGCCGTCTACCAGTGCTTTAACAACGGCGGCAACCACCCCAAGGCCGGCAACAAGGAGACCGTCTCCGGGCCCCTGAGCGCCTCCGGCACCTTCCCCGTGCGCAACGGGCAGGTCACCGCCAGCCTGACCGTCGGCCCGCCACCGCCGGGGGACTTCAGCTGCCCGTCCGGACAGACGCTGTTCCTGCAGTCCGCCAGCTACTCCAACACGTTCGTCTCCGACGCGACCGGCAACACGCTCGAGGCCACGCCCGACCCGATCTCGACCGGGCCGATCCACATCGCGCTCTCGTGACCACCAACGCCGGGTGATCGCACCAGCGGCAGACGCGATGAGGCGGTCCGCACCGCCCATCGCAGCGCTGGAGGGCGGCATTCCCATGGGGGCCGACCGGCCACAGCGGTCGGCCTCCACCCACCAACGACGATCGACAGCCCAGCCCGGGCCGTGCGACTACGAATACGCCCCCTGCGGCACCGCGCCCAGACCGGCACCACGGACCTGGGCGATAGCAAACGTCTCGCCGACCACTCGGCGGGGCTGGAACCCGCCCCGGCGGGACCCCCTAGTTCATCACTTCTGACGCCCGGTGAGAGCTCGTCCGATGCTCTTCATGAACCGGCCTGCAAGCCTGAATGGCGCACTCAAGCTCTGTGTGATTCTCACGGGAACCCCGCCATCTCGCGGGCCATCTTACGCCTCGGCCGTTCGCCCCTCACGGCCGGTCCATCAGTCACGCGGCCACGACCGGGCGGCTTCTGCGTCGGGCGCTCGCGGGCCAGAAGGACGAGCCAGATCGCGGCTCGCGGCGGCCAGCCTCGCGAGTCGAGGTTCGTGAATCGGGCTCTGTCGGGTATGAGCTCAGGTGCGCTGGCTGGGCTGCAGCTGGGTGGCATCCCCGGGAACCTAGACCCCGGCGAATTTGCAGCAGCAAAGAGACGCCACCCGGCAGCGGCCGAGAGTGCTCCCTCTGCCTCGATGCGACAGCGCCGCCGGCAGCCGTCATCGTGCTGCGTGTGCACTTGCGGCGGGTGGGCGAGAAAGCCGTGCGGGTGTTCGGGCGTGCGCGCGATACTTCCGACATGACTCTCTGGCTGATTGCCGCATCCTTCGTCGTTGGCGTCGTCGCTGCGCACGCGGTAACCGTGCGCCGCTACTCGCCGGGGCATGTAGTCGGGGAGGTCTCGCTGGCGGGCCGCGGCCTGTTTTTCAGCAGGACACCGGACGGGATGTGGTGGCGGGTGCGCCTCCGTGGGCGTCGCTGCACTACGACGTATCCGGCTGATTGGGGTGACGCGTCGCCTGACGCAGGGGTACGCGAGCCGCGTCGTCCGCCGGGCCGCGGCCCTCTGAACGCAGTCGCATCTCTGGAAGCGCCGGACTGTTGAACGGCGACATGCCCGCGCAGCGCTTGCGCCCTGCGGGGTGACTCAGCAGCGGTAGCGAGCAGCGAGCCCCGCGCTGGCGACATGGCCGAAGCAGCCGTCACACACGCGCCCAGGGTCGCGGCAGCCAACGACTGCTTAGGGACAATGGGGTCAGGCAGGCGGAGACGTCCAGCGGTGTTTTCCGCGCCGAAGCCAAGCCGACGCCCATCCGCGTCTAGGCCGCGTCGTCTGGATGCTGCCCCTCAGGGAGCACCCGGACTTCAGCGCCAAATGACGCGAGGTCACGGAAACTCTCCGCGACCATCTCGGCGTCTTCCTTGTTATCCCATCCGACGTTCGCGCCTGGGCCAGCGATTACCGGCTCCAGCCACGCCTGGTCGCGCTCAGCGCGAATCCAGATTCTCCACCGGTAGCCAGGCGGCATCAGGTCAACCTAGCGTGGCGCGGAAAGGCGGGCAAGCGCCGCTGGCTCCCCGGTGGTTAGGAGCGCTGCGTCGGCACATACAGAGGCTCGGCGTGGCACGTACGACGTGCTGCTCGAACCGGACGGCCTCAGGCGCGATCCCGTCGCCTATGAGGATCGACTGCCCGGCGGCGAGCATCCGGATTCCGTTGATCGCGCCGTCGCGATCGTCGACTCTGCTATCCGCCCGCTAACAAAGCAGTCGTCAGCGCGGAGGCCGACGAACGGCCGCGCTACGCCTGGAGCGGTCACAGGGGGCCGCGCGGCTCCGTTGCATGGAAAGCAGCAGCAGGACCGTCAGGCCAGTGCTAGGCGAACTGGCTCGACGGGCGCGAGGTCACGTCGGGTCGACACCCCGGCCGGATCGGGGTCGCCGGCGAAGATTACTGGTGCTCTACAGCGAGGTAGTTGTCTTGTTGTGGGATC
>DASSGR010000220.1:0-14572 GCA_035693425.1 Solirubrobacteraceae bacterium | reverse complement strand
ACGAGCTGAGCGCCCTGGTTCTGGAAAACGTCCTCGACCTCGATCTCGCGCGCGATCGTCACACCATCGTTGGTGATCGTGGGCGCGCCGAACTTCTTGTCGAGGACCACGTAGCGGCCCTTGGGGCCAAGCGTGACCTTGACGGCGTTGGCTACGGCATCGACGCCCTGCTCGAGCGCCTTGCGGGCCTCAGCCTCGTACTTCAGTTCCTTGTGTGCCATATAACTGGTTTCTCCTGGAAAGGGTTAGGACTGGACCTTCGCCAGCACATCGGACTCGCGGAGGACGAGAAGCTCCTCACCGTCCACCTTGATCTCCGTGCCGCCGTACTTGCTGTAGAGCACCTCGTCGCCTTCGGCGACGTCGAGCGGCGTGCGCTTACCCGTGTCCTCGTTGACCTTGCCATCGCCGACCGCGAGAACCTTGCCCTTCTGGGGCTTCTCCTTGGCGGTATCGGGCAGGACGATGCCACTGGCGGTGGTCTCCTCCTCCTCGATCGCCCGCACGATCAACCGATCGCCTAGGGGCTTGAGCTTCATCTATTCAACCTCCGGGTTGGGAAGGGGAATTGCCTACTTCTAGGGGCTTGGCACTCTGCGCCTGAGAGTGCCAGTGGTCACAGACTATAGCCGCTGCGAAATTCGATTCAAGGGAAATTTGGCACTCTCGTCGGGGGAGTGCCAAGGAATTCAGCCGGACTGGAGCGCGGTCGCGGCCGCGCCGGCGAGCGGGAAGTTCGTTGCATGCGGCCGGTCCCGAATCCGCGCGTTCGACATTGTGCCCGCTGAGCGGGAAGTTCGTTACACGGGCCCGCCGCCGGGCCCCGCGCATGCGACGTTGTTCCCGGCTGGATCGGGAAGTTCGTTCCGGGCCGCGTCCCCGCGTTTCGCCGCGGGGAACGTTATGCCCGCATACCCCTGTCCCTGCTGCGGGCACCTGGTCTTCCGCGAGCCGCCTGGCCCGTACGACATCTGCGAGATCTGCTTCTGGGAGGACGACATCGTGATGCTCCGGGGGCCCAGCACCGGCGGCGGCGCCCACCGCGTCGCGCCGGTCGAGGCCCGTGGCGGGAGGACCCGACCGTGCTGTATTGGTGGCGCCCGACGCTCTGGCGCCGCGACCGCCGGGCGGTCGGTTAGTTCTGCGCCCCGCCGAGCCCGTGGATGCGATCGCGCAGCTCGGGCGGGTTCTCGATGATCTGGGAGAAGCGGACCACGGTGACGGTGTCGTCCATCGCGACCTTGCGGCCGTAGATCTGCTCGAGGAAGTGCACCATCTCGTCGACCCGCCGGAACTCCGGATTGTCGTGCTCGATGTCGCGCGGAGAGAGGTCCTTGACCCGCTTAACCTCAACCTGGTCGATCACCGCGTTGAAGATCTTCTCGCGCGGTGAGTGCTGATAACCGATGGTGACGAGCACGCAGTCGTTCTTGCGGTACTTGTGGGACTTGTCGCCCAGGCGGATCGTGGCGGTCTTGCGACCGCGCCGCAATTGGTCTGCAAACACCGAGGAGTAGAAGTTCAGGACACGCACGGCCCGCCAGCCTACCGGTCGGATGCCAATCGCGATAGCGCGCGATTGATCATCTCGCGCTCGCCGGCGTATGTCAGCAACCGCGCGGCCTCCTTCAGAGGCATCCAGCGCGCGTCCTCGATCTCGTGATCGTGGTCGGCGAGGTCGCCGGAGCGGTACTCGAACAGAAAAAAGGCGACTCGTTTGGCCACGCGCTGGCCCTTGCGCTCGTACGTGTAGTTGGTCTCACCTAACGCGGCGATCAGCTCCGCGGTCACCCCGGTCTCCTCGGCCACCTCCCGCGTCGCCGCCTGTTCGGGCGTCTCGGCGCCGTCCGGGTGTCCCTTGGGAAGCCCCAGCACACGGTTGCCGTGGGCGCCGCGTTTCACCGGCACGATCACGGCGACCTCGTCGCCTCGCACCACCACGCCCCCTGCTGAAAACTCGGGATCAGCCACGCATACGCAGGCTAATAAACGTAGCGCTCCAATGCACCGGGATCGTGCACGACAAGCTTGCCGCGACCCTGGGTGATGATCCCCGCGCGCTCGAGCACGGCCAGGAACCGGCTTGCAGATTCGCGCGACGAGCCGGCCAGCTGAGCGAGGCTCGCCTGCGTGGAAGTGATCAGGACGTCCCCCTCCTCGGCGCCCTCCGACCGCGCCCCGTCGACGAGCTGCAGCAGCACCGACGCGACGCGACTCTGGACGGTCTGGAACGACTGGCGCGCGAGCCGCTCGTTGGTCTCGCGCAAGCGCCGGCCCAGCGAGGCCAGCAGCTTCACCGAGATATCCGCATGCTCGCTCAACAGGCGGCGCATGTCACCGCCGAGGATCGCGATCGCCTCGGTGTCTTCGAGCGTCTCGATCGTCGCCGAGCGCCGCTCGTCGTCGAACATCGCCAGCTCGCCGAAGATGTCGCCGGGACCGAAGTTGGCGAGCGTGATCGAGCGACCGTCCGGGTGCTCACGGACGGCGCGGGCGCGGCCATGGCGCACGATGTAGCACGTGCTGCTCTCGTCGCCCTCGCGAAAGACGACCTCACCCGCTACGAACTGCCGTGGAACCGCGACGTCAGCCACGCGGGCGAGCTCCTCCTCGCCCAGCTCGGAGAACACGGGGACCACGCGAAGCAGTGCGATCGTGTCTTCGCTTGTTGCCGCCATGCGGCCAGGGATACCAGATCACGCAAGATCTAGCGCCCGCTCGCGCCGGCGATGCGTGACCATCCCGCCGACCCACCAGGCCAACGCCGCCAGCGCGGCGACCGGAAGCAGCACCGCGAGCGCGATCAGCATCACGCCCGCGACGACGACCAGCACGCGTCCGGCGTCGTGCGTGGCCTTGCCAAGCGTGAACCCGCCGCTGTGGTGCGTGGGCGTCGCCGGAGGCTGGGCACCCGCGTAGATCGTCAGCGAGATGTTGCTGAAGGCGATGCGGTGGTTCAGTCTGGCGAGCGCTGACTCGTCGGCCGCGATCGACCGCTCGGCGTCGCGGATCTGGGCCTTGAGGCTGTCCACCTGCTCGGTCGTGACGGCGTTGGCGAGCTGCTTGAGCAGCGACGTACGAAGGGCCTGGGCATCGGCGAGCCGGCGCTTGGACTGGACGTACTGGTTGTTGACGTCCTGGCTGTTGTCGGTCCGTGAGGCCACCCGCGCATAAGTGAGCTGCGAGAGCTTGGTCATCGTCTGGGCCAGCGCGGAGCTCGGCACGCTGAGTTGCATGAACGCGTTGCCGTCCGCGCTTCCGGTCTGGGTGACCGATGAGCGGTTGACGATCCCGTTCTCCTGCCCGACGACGTCGAAGGCTTCCTGCGCGACGTCGTCGACCCGGCTCGGCGCCGTGAAGAGGTTGAGCTGCGCGGACTGGATGGTCTTGCGGCCGTTTGACTGAGGCTGCGGCGTGCGGCCGGCACCGGCCGCGGGAGCGTAAGCCTGGGATGACGCCGCCGACGTGGCGCTGCCGCTCGCCGCACCGCTCGCCGCAGATAGCTCTTGGGTCGGTCCGCCGCTCGATGACGACGACGCCGCGGCGCCCGCGGAGGACGCGCTGGACGTGCCGCTGCTCGAGACCGCGTGGTCGTTGATGTCCGGGATGAACACGAACAACGCCACCACGGCCGCCACGAGCGCGACCGCTGCGCCGCCGGCCATCCAGCCGGACCACCCGGAGCGGCGTGACGGGCGTTCCGCTTCACGCGCGGCCCCGCCGAACCCTCCCGACACGCGTTCATCGAGGTTGTGGACGAAAACCGGGTCGACCCTAGGCCGGTCGTCGGCCAGCAGCAACGCAAGCTCCGCGAGCTCTGCGTACCGCGGATCAACCGGCTCACCGGCCAGGGTGGAGTCGATCGCATCCAGCGCCGCGGCCACCTCGGGGTCCATCGGCGTGTCGTCAAGCAGTCGCATTGCAGGCCTTCCTGAGCTTCTCCATGGTCCGGTGCAGCAGCGTCCCGGCGTTTGATTCGGTGACGCCGAGCACTCGCGCAAGCTCGGCGTTGGACAGGCCGGCGTGGAACTTCAGCGCGATGATCTCGCGCTCGCGCGCGGGCAGCTTCGAGAGCGCCTGCCGGACCATCGTCCGCGCCAGCGCCACCTCGGCGCCGTCGTCGGGCCCATCGGCGGCCGGATCCTCGGGATCGACGACCAACGTTGCGTGCCGCTTGCGGCGCCGAAGCTCGTCGAGGGCCGCGTTGCGCGCGATCCCGAACAGCCATGCGCGCTCCTCACCGCGGCGCCGGTCGAACGTGCGCCGGCGCCGGTAGGCCCGCTCGAACGCGAGCTCGGTGACGTCCTCGGCCGTGCTCCGATCACCCAGCAGCGTCGCCACGTATGCGAAGACATCGTCTCGGCTGGAGCGATAGAGCTGCTCGAAGCGCTCCCAGCTCGTCTGTTGCGCACCTTGGTCGGGCGTGGCCACTGTGCCTGTCACACCCTCACTACGCCGTGGCAAGCGGTTCATCACGATCACATCGCCAAATCGTCCCCAAAGCCACATGGTGCCGCTCCCGGGCGCTCGGATGCCAAAATGTGGACGTAGTGCCGATTCGTCTTGCCACGGGCGCGTTGCTCGTTGTTGTTCTGGCAGTGGTCGCAACGCCCGCGCTGGGATCCGCCGCCGGTCCGACCCCGAACCAGATCAAGAGCGCGGTCCACAGCGCCGAGCGCTCCAAGCGGCTGTGGGCAACGATCAACGTGTGCGACACGCGCAAACACCCGAACACGATCGGGATCCGCGGTGAGGTGCCCGCGCTGGGCTTCTCAGCGACGATCTCGATCTCGCTCGGAGTCGACTTCTATTCAAAGGCCGACAAGCGCTTCGAGCCCGACCCCGACGCCAAGCAGATGATCAAGCTGGGCCCGGTTAGTCACGGCATCCACCAGCGAGGTGTGACGTTCCGGTTCGCCCCGCACACCGGTCGTCTGCGGGGCACCGCGACGTTCTCTTGGAGTCGCCGCGGCAAGCTGCTGGGCAGCATCAAGCGCGTCACCACCTCGAGTCACCACGACGCAGACTTCGGCGACCCGTCCGGCTTCAGCGCCGCGACGTGCATGATCAAGTGATCCGGCGGCCAACTAGCGCGCTGCCAGCTCGGTGAACAGCCGCGGATCGTTGGTGATCACGCCCGTCACCCCCAGCGCCTCGAGCGCGGCCAGCTGCGACAGGTCGTCGACCGTCCAGACGTAGATCTCGCCGTCGGCGCCCCGAACACGCGAGACCAGCCGCGGGGTCACGAGCCGCCAGTGGACCATCAGCGCGTCGCACAGCCCGGCCCGGATCGCCGCCGCTGCCCGACTCGGCAGCACCAGCCGCGCCGCGCGCACCATGGCCAGCGCCGCCACCGCGGTCGTCCGCGACCTGAACGGATCGCGTTTGACCTTGGGGACCGACCATCCCAGGCGCACGTCGGGCTCCGACGCACGGATCAGCTCAAGGCTCGAGCGGTACTGGGTCGAGATCAGGACCCGGCCGCGCAACTCCGCTTCGCGGACGTGGTCGAGCACCGATCGCTCGTAGCCCGGAAGCTTGAGGTCGAGGTCGAGGTCGATTCCGTCAAACCGCGCCGAGCCGAGATATGCAAGCGCCTCGTCGAGCGTATGCGGCGTGCGCGTGGCGGCATCCGCGTAGTCGTGGGCGAGCAGCAGCCGGTCGCTGCCACGTTCGGGCAGGACGTCGAACTCGATCATGTCGACCCCGGCGGCGAGCGCGGCATCGAAGCTCGCGAGCGTGTTGCCGGGAACGATCAGGTCGGCCCCCTTGTGGCCGACGCGCCGCAGTCGGGTCATCTCTGGCATCCGGGGCACCAGTATGTCGTCCGGTTGGCGTCACCCTGGCCACGAGCGACGATTTTGGTACCGCACCGAGGACATGGCCGCCCGGACATGCCATACACCCGCGCCTTGATCGTCCGGGGCCCTTCCTGCGCCGACACCGTCATTCGCGGACGCATCGCTTTGATGATCGCGACCGCCTCCGCGTCGGACATCTCCGACACCCGCCGCCAGGGATCGACGGCGGCCTCCCAACAGCCCTCGGCCTTCCAGATGTTGCCGATGCCGGCGACGTTTCGCTGGTCGAGCAGGGCGTCGCCGATCGTGCGCGTCTGGTCGTCGGAGCGCAGCCGCCCGAGGAAGCTCGCGGTGTCGAAGGCCTCGGCGAGCACGTCCGGTCCGAGTGCCGCCAGGCGCTGGTCGAAGCGCACCCGCCCCGCCGTAATCAACTCGAGCAGCGGACCGTCGAACTCGATCACCTCGTGGCCGCGCGAGCGCATCACGATCCACGCGCGCGAGCGCGAGCGCCGGGCCTGCCGACGCGGCGCGTAGACGCCCCAGGCGCCGGTCATTCCAAGGTGCGAGTGGAGCACCAGCCCTCCGTCGAAGTGCAGAAACAGGTGCTTGCCGTGAGTGCTGACCTCGGTGACTGCCCGCCCCTCGAGCCGCGCCGACCAGCGATCGAGCGCGTGCCGCGGCTGCGGGGTCTCGATCGACTCCGGTACCACGCCCTCCAGGACCGGGCGGATCCGGTTGGCCGCCCAGGCGATCGTGTCCCCCTCGGGCATCCCCCGAGCCTAGGCGGTCAGCGTCAGCCGCCGCGGACCTTCGTGGAAGCCGAGCGCCACGAGCGCGGGCCCCAACGCCGACGTCATTGCCGGCTCGCCGTCGACCTTCTCGAGCGCCAGGCGCTTGATCGCGCCCGCTCGAACCCGCTCCACCAGCGCCTCCAGCGCCGGCTGCAGTCGCGGGTCGCCCGCCGCCACCAAGGTCTGCAGTGCGCGCCCTGACCTCTCCAGATAGAGGATCGGGTCGCCGCCACAGAGCACGACGTACGCGCCCGCCGCTCGCGCGGGCCGCCGCGATGACTCGCCGTCGTCGCGGTCGGGCCAGGGCAGCGCCGCCCCATACGGTTGTGCGGGGTCGACGGCCGCCAGCACGACGGGCGCCTCGTGCGCCGGAGCCTGCGCCCGCAACCGCTCGACCGCGCCGGGAAGCGCGAACTGCGCGCCCCCGAGGCCTTCGACGAAGTAGCCGCGGCGTGCGATCCCCAGCGTTTCGAGCTGTGTCAGTTCGGCGTAGATCGACGAGAAGCCGCCGGCGATCCCCTCGGCCAGGACCTGCTCGCGCGTGAGCACGCCGTAGCGCTCGAGCAGAAGCTCGGCCAGCGCCCGCCGCCGCGCCGCGGGGTCGACCGCCGCCGCGAACAGCGGCGCTGTCAACGACCACCGTCCCTGCACCTGGGCGGCCGCTCCGCCCCGCCGCCGGGCTGCGAAACGGCCCGCGCTGCGGCGAGCCGCTCGCGCACGATCGCGTTGAGCACGTGCGAGTGTCAGGCGCGGAGCCCGCAGTGGTGCGAACGCGTCGTTGGTCGCCTCGCCGGCCCACACCAGATCCCACAATGCCTCCTGCAGCTCCTCGGGCGCAAGCTCAACGTCTACCAGCAGGTCGGTGAAGAAGCATGCCCCCGCGGCCAGCCGTTCGCGGACCGCGGCATGCTGCGCAAGGTCGGTGTTGCCGGCGGTCGCGCCCCGAAGCTGCGGCGGACCGAGCTCGGCCAGGTCCTCGCGGAAGTACAGGGCGACACGGCCGGAGCTGCGGCCCAGCGCGCCCGCCCCGATCCAGACGATCTCGCCGGCCGCGCACAGCTGATCGATCCACGTCGGCGAGTAGGCGCCGACTCGGCGCGGCAGCACGTCGCGCTCCCAGGCATCGGCCGCAAGCGCGAGGCCCTGCAGGGGCACGAGCGCCTCCCGCAGCCGGTCGATTCCGGCGCCCGACGCCGGGTGGCGGTCGACGTTCTGCCAGGCGGGCAGGAAGCGGGCCAGCGCACGGTGGTCGACCGGCTCGACCTCCTTTCGGAGCACCGCCAAGGACGCCCGGCGCAACCGTCGAAGCACCTCCGGGTCACACCACTCGCGCTCGGTTCCGCTGGGCCGAAGCTCGCCCCGGACCAGCACGCCCTCGCGCTCGAGCTCGTTCAAGGCGGCGGAAGGGTCGACCCCGTAGCGCGCCCGCAGCTCGCCCACCGTGAACGGGCCGTGCGTCGCGCCGTAGCGGCGCACCAGCCGCACCAGTGCGTCGGGCACGTCCTCCAGGAAGGCCGTAGGCAATCCGCCGGGCGGGGCGACCCCGAGCGCGTCGCGGTATAGACCGGCGTCGGCCGCGTCGATCCACCGCTCCTCGCCGCCGATCCTGACCGTCAGCGCCCGGCGCTCGGCGCGCAGCTCAGCAAGCATCGAGCCGGCGTCCACGCCGTCGAGCACGCGCATCGCCGCCTCCGCAGCGGTCAGGTCCCCGAGCGTCCTGAGGATGTCGTGCAGGGCATCGCGCGTGCCCGCCCGCCGGATGTCCGACAGGAACTGCAGGTCGTCCTCGACCTGGGCCAGCGCCCCAGGATCGATCAGGTCGCGCAGCTCATCCTGGCCCAGGAGCTCGCGCAGCAGGTCGCGATCGAGCGACAGCGCCGCCGCGCGGCGCTCGGCGTTGGGCGTGTCGCCCTCGTACATGTAGGTGGCGACGTAGTCGAACAGCAACGAGGAGGCAAACGGCGACGCGGTCGGCGTTTCGACCTCGATAAGCGAGATCTCCCGCCGGTGCAGCGCGGTCAGCAGGTCCACCAGGCCGGGAACGTCGAGCACGTCCCGCAAGCACTCCCGATAGGTCTCCAACACGATCGGAAACTCCCCGTACTTCTTGGCGACCTCGAGCAGCGACTGCGCCTTGAGCCGCTGCTGCCACAGCGGCGTGCGCTTCCCGGGGCGGGCCCGGGGAATCAGCAACGCCCGCCCGGCGTTCTCGCGAAAGCGCGCTCCGAACAGGGCGCTGGCCGACAGCTCGGCGACGACTCGGTCCTCGATCTCGTCGGGCTCGAGCATCACCAGCTCCGCCCCTGGTGGCTCCTCGGCGTCGGGGAGGTGGACGATGATCCCGTCGTCTGACCAGATCGCGTCGGACTCGAGCCCTATCTCCTCGCGAATCCGGGCGGTCAGCGCCAGGCCCCAGGCGGCGTGGACGCGCCCTCCGAACGGCGACAGGACGCACAGCCTCCAGTCGCCGATCTCGTCGCGGAAGCGCTCGACGACGATCGCGCGATCGGACGGGACGACTCTCGTCGCGGCCTCCTGCTCGCGCAGGAACTCGACGAGGTTGGAGGCGGCGCGCCGGTCGAGGTCGTAGTCGCCGGCCAGCGCCTCGGGCTCCTGCCCGACGGCCCATCGGGAGAAAGCGCCGATCGCCTCGCCGAGCTCCTTGGGACGCCCCATGCTGTCGCCCTTCCAGAACGGGACCGCGCCGGGCAGGCCGGGCGCGGGCGTGACGATCACGCGGTCGCGGCCGATCTCCTCGATCCGCCACGTGCTGGCGCCGAGCAGGAAAGTCTGCCCGGGACGAGCCTCGTAGACCATCTCCTCGTCGAGCGCGCCGACGCGCCGGCCGTCGGGCAGCGTGACCGCGTACAGCCCGCGGTCGGGGATCGTGCCGGCGTTGGTGACGGCGAGCTGGCGGGCGCCCGGCCGAGCGCGGAAAGTTCCAGCGATCCGGTCCCACACGATCCGCGGGCGCAGCTCGGCGAACTCCGATGACGGATACCGCCCGTCGAGCATGTCGAGCACGTTCTCGAGCTGGGCGCGGCTGAGCTCCGCGTAGGAGTGCGTGCGCGTGACCAGCGCGTACAGGTCGTCGACGGCGACGGGCTTGTCCTCGGGCGCGGCGGCGGCGATCGCAACGATCTGCTGGGCGAGCACGTCGAGCGCGTTGCGCGGCACCACGGTCGTCTCGATCTCGCCCGCGCGCATGCGCTTTGCGACCACGGCGCACTCGAGCAGATCGGCGCGGAACTTGGGGAAGATCCGCCCGCGGCTGACGTCGCCGACCGAGTGGCCGGCCCGGCCGATTCGTTGAAGACCGCGCGCGACCGACTTGGGCGACTCGACCTGGATCACGAGGTCCACGGCGCCCATGTCGATCCCGAGCTCGAGCGAGGAGGTCGCGACCAGGCACGGCAGCTCGCCGGCCTTGAGCATCTCCTCGACGACGGTCCGCTCCTCGCGCGCCAGCGAGCCGTGATGCGCGCGGGCGATGTCCTCGCCGGCGAGATCGTTAAGGCGCAGCGCGAGGCGCTCGGCGCCGCGGCGGTTGTTGACGAACAGGATCGTCGAGCGGTGCTGTTTGATCAGCTCGAGCAGCTCGGGATAGATCGCGGGCCAGATCGAGCGGCGCGTGGCCTCCGAGCCTCCGACGAGCGGGTCGAGGTCGGGCGCGGGCGTTGCGTCGGGCTCGACCATCGACTCGACCGGGACCTGGATCTGGAGGTCGAGCTCCTTGCGCACGCCCGTGTCGACGATCCGGCAGGTACGCCTCGGCCCGACCAGGAACCGGCCGATCTCCTCGAGCGGCTTCTGCGTGGCCGAGAGCCCGATCCGCTGCACCTCGCCCCCGGCGGCCCCGGTCAGACGCTCGAGCGTCAAAGCGAGGTGGGCGCCGCGCTTGGTTGCGGCGACCGCGTGGATCTCGTCGACGATGCACCAGCGCGCGCCGTCGAACAGATCCTGCGCGCGACTGGTCAGCATCAGGTACAGCGACTCGGGCGTCGTGATCAGGATGTCGGGGGGCTCGCGCAGCATCGCCTGACGCTCGCGCTGCGGCGTGTCGCCGGTGCGTACCGCCACCTTTAGATCTGCGCCGATGCCGCGCAGGGGCGTGCGCAGGTTGCGGTCGATGTCGTACGAAAGGGCTTTCAGCGGCGAGACGTAGACGAGCCCGATGCGGCGGTCGCCGTCGCGCGGCTCGGCGGCCAATCGGTCGATCGCCCACAGAAACGACGCGAGTGTCTTTCCCGATCCGGTCGGCGCCGAGATCAGCACGTGCTCGCCGGAGGCGATCGCCGGCCACGCCTGTGCCTGGGCGGGTGTCGGCTGCGCAAATGCGCCGACGAACCAGTCGCGCGTAGCGGCGCTGAAATCAGACAAGGGCACGTGTCCCAGGTTACGACGGATCCATAAAGGCGACCGCCGGACCGAGGCCAGCTTTTGACCGCAATGGCGCGATCCTCCGGCCCGGTTGGACGGCCGGCCGGATCCCTCTGAGCAGGTCGCCGAGACGCTCCGCGAGCGCGTCGAGATCGGACACGATCACGACCAGGCCCCAGAATTGAGTCCCGCCCACCTCGGGTGCCTGGACGATCTCCATGATCGCTGGGCCGAGGCGGCGGAATCCCTGGCGGGCGCCGTTGCGCTCGGCCTCGCGGCGTAGCGGCATCCCCGCGGCGGCAACCGCGTTTGCGGTGCCGTCGAAGTCGGGGGTCACGATGACGACGTGGTCGAGCGCGATGGCGCCGTTTGGATGCACCGCCCCGCCCAATGAGTCGACTGACGCGTCAATCACGCGTGTACGCAGGCCGTCGATCGAGCTAGTCGGAGCGACTCCGCGCAAGGTCCACGCCACGATTCCCTTGCCATCGGCCCCGAGCTTCAGCTGCACGCCGCCCAGCTCGATCACCCGATCCGGCGAGACGCTGAACCCGAGGGCCTCCCACCGCTCCGGCCGGTCGGCGATCTCCAGAGCGACGAGCTCCGGACGGGTCGAGGTCGCGGTCAATCGACCAGCAACACGAGCTTGCCGCGCACGTGGCCGCGTTGGCTGAGCTCGTGCGCCTCGGCGATCCGGTCCAGCGAGAACGTCTGCTGTACGGGCAGCGAGAACTTGCCGGTCTCGATCAGATCGCCGATCTCGCTCAGCGCGTGCACGGCGCGGGCCGTGCCCATCCCGCCGCTGAACGTGACGCCGGTCTCCTGGGCGCCCAGGAAGTCCGCGATCGTGACCACTCGGTCGGGATCGCCCGTGAGCTCGACGAGCGACGGCAGCGCTCCAGCTCCGGCCGCGTCGAGCGCGGCGTCGACACCGCCGGGCGCCAGCTCGCGGACGCGTTGCACCAGGCCCTCGCCGTAGGTGGTCGGCTCGGCGCCGAGCGAGCGCAGGTAGTCGTGGTTGTTCTCGCTCGCCGTGCCGATCACCCGCGCGCCGCGCGCCCGGGCGATCTGGACGGCGGCGGTGCCCACTCCTCCGGCCGCGCCGTTGATCAGCAGCGTTGTGTCCGGTCCGACGGCGAGCACGTCGAGCGTGCGCACCGCGGTCTCGACCGCAACCGGAAGCGCGGCGGCAGCGGCGAAGTCCAGCGACGGCGGAATCGGGGCGTAGTCCGAGGACAGCGCCAGCTCCGCCGCGCCCCCGCCTCCCGCCGCAAACCCGAAGACCGTGTCACCGGGCTCGACGTCGGTCACCCCGTCGCCGACCTCGTCGACGACGCCCGCGACCTCGCGCCCCGTCGTCTGCGGCAGGTCGCCTCCCATCGCGCCGCTTCGGACCTTCCAGTCGATCGGGTTGATCCCCGCCGCCCGCACCGCGATGCGGACCTGGCCGGAGTCGGGACGCGGATCCGGGAGCTCGACCACCTCCAGTACCTCTGGACCTCCGAACCGGCTGAACTGGACCGCCTTCATTGCGCTGCGCACAGGCTACGCGAGCGCGCCGGCGAGCTCCCGGGCGTGGGTGAACACCGCGTCGATCATCTCCTCGGTCAGCCGTCCGGTGAACGTATTCTGCTGGCTCGGGTGGTAGCACCCCAGCAACGTCCAGCGGGTGTCGAGCTCGACGGAGGCACCGTGGGCGAATCTCGGGCGCGGCTTGGGGGTGGTGACGCCGAGTGAGGCCAGCGCGCGAAATGCGACCTCCCACGCGAAACCGCCGAGGCAGACGATCACCGCGAGGCGCTCGAGCAGTGACAGCTCGCCCACCAGGTAGGGCATGCAGTTATCGCGCTCGGCGGGCAGCGGGCGGTTGGCGGGAGGCGCGCACCGCACTGCGGCCGTGACGAAGCAATCGCGCAGCGTCAGGCCGTCGTCGCGTGCCACGGACGTGGGCTGGTTGGCAAAGCCGGTCCGCCACAGCGAGCCGAACAGCCAGTCGCCCGAGCGGTCGCCGGTGAAGATCCGGCCGGTCCGGTTTCCGCCGTGAGCCGCGGGAGCCAACCCGAGGATCAGGATGCGCGCCGCGGGATCGCCAAAGCCGGGCAGCGGGCGGCCCCAGTACTCCTCGGAGGCATAGGCAGCCCGCCGCTCTCGCGCCACCTGCTCACGCCACTGCACCAGCCGGGGGCAGCGGCGGCAATTGACGACCTCGCGCTCGAGCGTCTCCAGCTCGGCGTTGCTCACGGACCGCCGGGCGCCAAGAGCCCGCCGATCATCCGGTCGATCACCGGGGCGAGCGAGATCACGTGCTCGGGCTCGCGCAACCGCACCTGGCGAGACACCAGCTCGATGATCGCCCCGACGACCGCAAACGAGTCGTACGGCGAGGCGAAACGCGCGATCAGTCCCCTGCGCGCGGCCTCGGCGTTCTCGGCGTCGAGGATGTCGGCGAACTGCTGGACCATCTGGTCGCGGCGGCGCGCTGCGGCTGGCCCGGCACCGATGATCTCCACCAGCAGCGTCTGCGCGTACTCCGGATGCTCGGCGACGGTCGTCAGGAACGCGGCCGTGGCCGCCTTCATCCGCAGGCGCGCGTCTGGGCCAGCGCCGCGCGCGGCCTCGCTCATGGCCTGAACGATCTCCATCGCGGCGGTGTCGAACAGGGCGATGATGCACTCCTCCTTGTTGGAGAAGTGCTCGTAGAAGGTCGCCTTCGACATGCCCGCCTGGCGGCTGATCGTCTCCGAGCTGGCGCCCGCGAACCCGACCCGCGCGAACTCCTCGGCGGCTGCTCGCAGCAGGCGCTGGCGCTGGAGCGGCAGACGCACCTCCAGTGGCGGCGCGTGACGGCCGCGGGCGGACGGGATGGCGGACGCAGACAACTGACTCAGACCTTCAGTGGACGGCCATAGTGGTGCTCGTAGTACTCACGGTAGGCGCCGGAACGGATCGGCTCCCACCACCAGGCATTGTCGCGGTACCACTGCACGGTCTGCGCCAGTCCCTCGTTGAAGCCGACTTGGGGCTCCCATCCCAGCCGCTCGAGCTTGTCCGACGAAAGCGAGTAGCGGCGATCGTGGCCGGGGCGATCGGTGACGTGCTCGATCAGCGACGGGTCGGCTACGGTCAGCTCGGCGATCCGCTCGACGACTTCGAGGTTCTCGAGCTCCTCTGGGCCGCCGCAGTTGTAGGCCTCTCCCGGCGCGCCGTGGGCGAGCGCTTGCCCGATCCCGCGGGCGAAGTCATCGACGTACAGCCAGTTGCGCACGTTGCGGCCGTCGCCGTAGACGGGCAGGGAGTCACCAGCGAGCGCGTTGAGGATCATCAGCGGGATCAGCTTCTCGGGGTACTGGCGAGGGCCGTAGTTGTTGGAGCCTCGACAGATAACCGCCTCCAGGCCATAGGTGTGGAAATAGCTGAACACGAGCAGGTCGGCGCCGGTCTTGGTCGCGCTGTACGGGCTCGACGGCCGTAGCGGCGAATCCTCGGTGAACGAGCCGCTCTCGATCGATCCGTAGACCTCGTCGGTGGAGACCTGCAGATAACGCAGCCCGTGCTCGCGGGCGGCCTCCAGCAGGACGTGGGTGCCCTGCATGTTGGTCA
>DASSGR010000219.1:0-17010 GCA_035693425.1 Solirubrobacteraceae bacterium | reverse complement strand
TGATGGGCGATCGCGGTCGCCAGCAACGCGTCGGGCTTTCTGTATTGAGCGTGTGCCCCGGGGCCGCGCGGGCTCGAATCGTCGAGCGGATTGACGTCACCGGGAGGTGGCTGCGTTCCTCCCCACATGCCTGGCCACGTCGCCCAAGCGTCGGCGGCAACCGTATCGGAGAGGATCTGGAGGCTGAGAGCCGGGCCGGGCCGCTTCCCATCGGCGTTGTCAAACCATGCGCCCGTCCAGTGGACGCCGGACGAGAAGTAGCACGCGTGCGAGCCTCGCGCGGGGTACACGACGGGCTGCTCGCCGCGCCGCTCCACTTGGTTCCACGGTCGCTGCTCGGCATGCTTGTGTTGCGCGTACACCGCCAAGTCGGGTTCCTGACCGTTGGCGTCAAGCCGAAGCTGGATCATCTCCCAGTCGCCTTCGTGAAGCCCCGCCTTGATCAGCGGTCCGATCAGGTTGTAGTCGTTGTAGAAGTAGAAGAACCAGTACGCGAGCCACAACCGGTTGCCGCTTCCCGTGGCCCAATGGCCGTAGACCCGGTTGGCGTACCGCGGCTGAGCGTGGAGCGCCCGCGCTTGCACAACGTAGTTATGTGAGGGGTCCGCGATGCGGTCGTCCTTCGCCACCATCTGGTCGTTGGGGTAACGCGCGGGATCGAGGAAGCTCAGCGAGAGCAGCGGCTGGTCGCCGACCGGTGTCGCGGCTGCGATCACGGTTCCGTCCGCGCGCCGAAGCTGGTTACCCGGGTTGTCTGTCCACTCCGATGCGGCGTCGGCGAAGTACGGCTCTTGCGAGTCGTACCGCAGCACCGGGACATGACGCTGCAGCAGGTCTGTGGGGTCTGGACCGCTCACAGTCGCAGCTTAATCACTCACGCAAGCATCGCGCCAAGGGTGACAAATGTCACTGGTCGCAAACGGTCCTGGACGGGACTATGCTTTGCGAGCTGACTGGTCGCGGTGGCGGCGACTCGGTCGCGATGAACAAGACTTGGGGGAGTCGATGTCAGACACGGCGGCAGCACGACACGGGTCGATTCATTGGTGCGCAGCTGACTCGACAGCGGGGGCGCTGTTGTGACCCAGGCGACCCCTGCTGAGCGGCGTCTTACGTTCGTGCTCCGGGCTTTCGGTGGCCTTCTGCTGCTTGCTGCACTGGTCTATGCGTTCGGGCCGCTTGTCGAGAGCGACGCGCTGCGCGAGCTTCCTTACGTCTCGAACTCGGTCGTCAAGGTCGGCGTGCTGGGGCTGGCGTGCCTGATCGCCGCGGGCGACGTGCGGCGCCGCTCGGACCTAGTCGGGCTCGTGATCCTCGCCCACGTTGTCTCGGTGGTCGCGATGCTCGTGCTGCTCGCCTTCGCTGAGGTGGGCACGCCGGTCCACATTTTCGGTAGCGACGTGGCGGTGCGCACGCTGCTGTGGGGGGCGATTGCGCTAGACGGTGGGATCACGGCGGTCATCGTCGTCTTTTGGCTGATGGCGCGCGGCACCCGCGATGCGGGGCCGGATCCCGCTCCAGACCTGAAACCCGAGGAACGCACGTTGCGGATCGCGGCCTACGTGCTAGCCGGCCTGTTGCTGATCGGGGCAGTGCTTTACGAACTCGGCCCGCTGATCCACACTACGCGCGGCGCGTTCGTTCAACTGCCGTTCGTTACGAACTCCGTGGTGATGGCCTCGGCGCTGGCGTTGCTGGCGTTGTATGCCGCGCGTGACATGGGCCGCAACATGCAGCTGTTCGGGCTGGTGATCTTCGGTCTCGCGCTCTCGGTGCTCGTGCAGTCCATCTACGCGTTTACCGTCGACCTGCATCGCTCACTGCCTCTGTTCGGCGGGACGGTCAGGGTCGTTGCCCTGCTCGGCGCGGGCATCGCGCTCGACGCGCTGCTGCTCGCCGTGCTCATCCCTCTGTTTGGGAGCGCGTGGCGCGCCCGGTACGGCCTGCGCTACCTGTCGCCGCTGGAGTACCGGACTCTCGCAGGGGTGATCGAGGTGGTCATCGTGGGGCCGGACGAGGCCATAAGCCCTGGCGACGTGGCACAGAGCATGGACCGCTACCTCGTCCGTATGCGCGCCAGCCGACGCTACGTGTACCGGCTGGCGCTGTTCGGAATCGCGCTGCGACCCCTGCTTGCCGTGCTGCCGCCGCTGCCGGACGTCGAGCCGGAGCAACGGCGCGCATGGCTGAAGTCGCGGTTCGACAACCCGAAGCTGCTGCCGACTTACACACGCGGCGGCATCCGCATCTGCCAACAGATGGCCTACGCCGGCTACTACAACGACCCGCGCTCGTTCGAGTCGGTTGGCTACAAGCGGTTCACCCAACGCGCGCGATACCCCTCGCTGAATGTGGTCCAGCCCGGCCCGCACCCGCTGCACGTCGAGCCACCGTCGGACGCCACAGCGGAGATCTGCATCGTCGGCAGCGGCGCGGGCGGCTCGATCCTGGCCTATGAGTTGGCCAAGCTCGGCCATGACGTGCTCGTGCTCGAGCGCGGCGACTACGTCGAACCGCGCGAGTTCAGCGAGGACGAACTCGAGATGATCGGCCGTCTGTATTCCGACGGCGTCTTGCAGCAGACCGAAGACTTTCGTTTCACGATCCTGCAGGGGGACTGCGTCGGCGGCTCAACGACTGTCAACAACGCGGTGTGCTTCTCGCCGCCGCCTCCTCGCGTCAAGGACTGGCCCGTCGACGCCGCAGATCTCAACGCGAGCGAGCAGGCCGTGCGCGAGTTCCTGGAGATCATGCCCCAGCTGGAGGACATCACCAACCCGGGCGACTTCGTGTTCCTCAACGGCGTACAACAGCTGGGGGTCGACATTCAGGCCGGCGTCGTCTCGGCCAACATCAAAGGTTGCTACGGGTCGGGCTACTGCAACATCGGGTGCCGGTGGAACAAGAAGCTGTCGATGCTTGCGACCGCGTTGCCCTGGGCCCAGCGCGACTTCCCCGGCCGCGTGCGTGTGATGGCCGATTGCGAGGTCGTTCGGATCCGGACCCTGAGCGGCAACCCGCGCCGGGTCATCGACCTGCGGGCACGCAGTCACGAGGGGCGGGACATGACGATCACCGCCGATCGGTTTGTCCTCTCCGCCGGCGCGGTGGGCTCGAGCATGATCTTGAAGGACTCCGCCATCGACGGGGTGCCCGTCGGTAAGCACCTGTGCTTCAACATGGGCGCGCCACTCACCGCCGAGCTCGATCAGCCCCTCCATTCATATGACGGGCTGCAGATTTCTCACTACGGCCTGGCGCGGGACTACAGCTACGCGTATGAGACGTGGTTCAACCCCCCGATGGCGCAAGCCGTGAACATGCCCGGGTGGTTCGAGCAGCATTACGAAAACATGCGCGCCTACGACCGGCTGATGGCAGTCGGGACCATCGTGGGGACTCGCACGAACGCGGAGGTCAAGGGGCGCGGACTGATCGGGCCAACAATCTCCTACACGCCCGATCCGGGAGACCTGAAGACGATGGCCGGTGCGCTGCGGCAGCTGGCGGAGATCCTCTTCGCCGGCGGCGCACTTCGCGTGATGCTCAACACATGGGGTTTTGACGAGTTCAAGCCCGGCGACGACCTCTCTGCGTTGGAGCGCGCGGTGCTGAAGCCAAACAATCTCGCCCTCGGCACAGGCCACCCTCAGGGAGGCAACGCCATGTCAGTCGATGCGAGCTCGGGCGTCGTTGATCCGTCGTTCCGGGTCCACGGTTTCTCGAACCTGTACGTATGCGACGCCAGCGTGTTCCCTAGCAGCCTGACGGTGAACCCACAGCTGACGGTGATGACTCTCGCCCACTACGCCGCGCCTCGGATCGCGAGCTGACTTTGTTGCTGGATCGACCACCTGACAGCGTCGTCACGCCCGGCCGGGTGCTGGCCGTCCTGGCCTTCTATGGCGCCATCTTTCTCGTCGCGTATGGCTACCGCCGCTCGATCGAGCCGGTCGAGCGCAAGACCTTTGTGGCGATCGGCCTGGTCTGGGCGGTGTCGGTGTTCATCGCCAACTACCTCCTCTATCTCGTGGGCGCGATGAGCTACCTGCCGTGGGTGACCAACTTCCTGCACACGTTCGTGTGGATCGGCTTCGTGCTGACGTGGCTGTATTTCGGCGTGCGGGAGAAGGAAAACCTCGCTGTCCAGTGCGTTCTCTTTACGTTCTTCAGCCTCGTCGTGAAGTACTGGGAGCAGCAGGTGTTCGGCACCTGGGGACACGACGGCTTCTTCGGGATCGACGGGAACACGGCCTACATCCTCGGATGGTCCATTGCGGACGGGACGTACCCGGTGCTGACGCTGCTGGTGCTGCGCCTGGCGGCCAAACGGATACCGGGACTTGTGGCCATCTGATACTCGGCCAGATGACTCCCCGTCGCCCGAGCTAAGGAATCAAGCGTAGATCGGTCCGACTTGGGGATATGCGTTGATTAGTGCGGCCCGGAGCTCGGCCAGGGTCGGGATCTTGTCGGCGCCAGGGTGCGCCTCGTAGCTGTTGTCCAACAGCATTGGCTTGCCCCAGGCCCATTGCGCCTGGTAGCTCTTCGCTCGGTCCTCCCCCACCAGGTCCGCGACCAGGTCCGTGCGGCCATAGGCCACGTCTCCGCCGATCATGACGAGTTCGACCTGTGCCGGCTCGGCTCCTGCAACGCTCTCCCAGGGGTCGTCGTTCGTACGCTCGAAGACCGTCAGATCGGCGGGCCGGTCCTTGGCAAGCCGACCGAGCTGGTCGCCGAGACCGGCTATCGCTGCGGCATCGGCGGTGACCATGTCGACGAGTTTGCGGGCGCCGGGGTCGTGGCCGGACTGTTGGGTCAGGCAGCGGCGCGCGACCTTGATCTCGGCGAGCAGACTCGTGCTCCCCGATGGCAGCCAGTCGGCACCGAGGCCGACCGGTATGCCGATATCCAACGCGTGGGCGGCCTTCGTGGTCTCGCCATACAGGCGCAGGTTGGACTGCGGTGACCACACGAGCTTCGCGCCTGCGTCATGAACGTCGCCGAGCTGGGCTTCGGACAGCGCCGTGCCATGAATGATCACCGTGCTCGCGGTCAAGGCCTTGTACTTGACCAACGTGCCGAGCTCATCCGTGGAGCGCTTGTTGTCACTCCGGCCCTCGGCCAAGTGGATATAGAAGGCCTTGACGGTGCCATCACCAATGGCCTTCAGCACGCTCTGCAGGGTGTCCATGCCGCGCTTCGGCGAAGGCAGGTCGATCATCGAACGCCCGACTTGGCTGCCCAGGATCCACTTGTCGACGTTTCGCACCAGCGCCTCGTCCTGGTACGCCGTTGCCTGGTCGCCGCTGCCCTGGATGGCAGTTACTCCGCCGACCAGCGCCCGGATCTCCGCATACCGCAGCTCTGTCCAACGAGGCAGCTTCTTGAGCAACACGTTCTGCGGATCGCGGACCAACTTGCCGTAGATCGTGCTCCCGCGCCAGGCGTAACGATTGACGAACTGTTTGGGAGGCTCCCAGGCGGCGAAGACGTTGAACTCCGGATGCCCGTGCAGATCGATGAGGCCGGGGCAGATCACCCCGCCGGTATCGATCACCGTGACACCCTGGGGCTTGGTCTTCTGCACAGCCGCGACCGCTCCGCCGGACACAACCACATGGCCGGGATCGATCGGGCCATCGGGAGCGATTACGCACCCCTTCAACGCGATCGCTTCCGGCGGGCTCGCGCGAGGCAGCAGTTCACGCCGCTGACGCTTCCGGATCGGCGGCTTGGCTGCCGCGGAGACACCCTCCGTGTAGGCAGCCTCAAACAGACCTGTGCGCCCTGAACTCGGCATCTCACCCTCCGGATGGTCGAATTCTTGACCTTCACCCTACTCCCGGGCCGCTCGAATAGGCAATTTTTTGCGCGATGGTCGGCAGCAGTCTGCTGCCGACCATCACATTCCGGCTACGGCTGGATGGTCTGCATAGCACCTCACCCCCTTGTTGCTCGGGGTCGATCTCCGCTCATGCCTACGTACGACCGGTCTCGGGTCAGAACCGTTTCAGTCGTTCGGCGAACCGCTCAGGTGTACCCCGCGCGATTAGGTTCCCGGTCCGAACGCTAATCTTCGTGCGTCAGCGCGTCTTGAGTGATCGATGCCCGTAAAGCAAATCACCGAAATCAACGATCCGCGGTTCGTCAAGGCGTTAGCGCATCCCTTACGGATCCATATCCTGCGGATCCTCGAGGACCGCACCGCGAGCCCACGCGAGCTGGCCGACGAACTCGATGCAAAGCTTCCGAATGTCAGCTACCACGTGCGCTTTCTCGAGCGCCTCGGCGTCCTCGAGCTCGTCAATACACAACCGCGCCGCGGGGCGCTCGAGCATTACTACCGAGCGAATGGTCGACTGCGCGTAACCGGCAGGGCCTGGGCTCAGGTGCCCGACATCGTGAAGAACGCAATGGTGGCCGCCACGCTCGACCAGATCGTCGATTACGTAAAAGCTGGAGCGATGATCGGCGGGTTTGATCGTGCCGACGCTCACGCAAGCAGGCAGCCGGTGCTGCTGGATGCGCAAGGCTTCAAGGAACTCGGCGAGGCGCTTGACGAGCTGCTCGACCGAGCAAATGTAATCGCCGCCGAGAGCGCGAAGCGCGTTGCCAAGGGCGACCATCGCGGCGATGAGCTGAGCGCCGGGCTCGTGCTGATGCTGTTCGAGACTCCACCGGCGGAAGCCGGCATCCCAGTCAAGCCAGAGCACGGGCGATCCCGCGCAAGACGCGAGAGCTCGCGTCGGTCGAAGCGTTAGACCTTGCCGCGGTCCTCCAACAGCGCTCGTAGGCGCTTTTGAGCCCTGTGTAAGCGCACCCGCGCTGTAGCTTCGGGGATCTTGAGTCGCGCGGCGATCTGGGGGTGCGAATAGTCGTGCGAATACCTGAGAGCGATCAGCTCCCGCTCCTCGAAACTGAGTTGACGGAGTGCTCGGTTTACGTCGATTCGGGCAACAGCCCGCTCGTGGTCCCGGCGCGCATGCTGATCCTCGAGTTCCATGCCGTCGGGCAGCGGATCGGTCGAGCCGCGCTTGCGCTGGCCGAGCAAGCGCAAGGCTTCGTTGCGGGTGATCTGCAAGCACCACGGCAGCGGTGAGTCCGGCGTGCGGCAGGAGCGTCGGCTGCGCCAGGCGCGCGCCAGCGCCTCCTGAACGACCTCCTCGGCGTCCTGGCGACCCCGCAGGATCCGGTGAGCTTCGACGGTGCAGCGTTTACGTATCAGCGACCAGTCCCAACGCTCCGCGGCCAAATCGGACATGCCGAAACACAGGTCTTTATTGCTAAATCATGCCTTTGCATTGGAACGCTATCGATTGTTCTGTGATCCCTGATCGGTTGAGGGAAACGGTTTTGACCGCGTCCGGGTCATCCACTGGTGATGACCCAGAAGACCACCAGCCCAGACCAGACCGCAACTGCATACGACCGCCTGGCGCCTCATTACGACGACTTCACGGCCGGCTACGCCTACGAGCCGTGGTTTGCCGCGATCGAGGAGCGAGCCATGGCACTCGGGCTTCGGGGACGGCGAGCGCTCGACTTGGGCTGCGGTACGGGCAGCAGCACCGCGCCGTTGCTGGCACGTGGCTACTCGGTGATGGCCTGCGACATCTCCCCCGGCATGGTCAGCGCAGCGCGACGGAAATATCCGCGGCACGCCCGTTCGTTCGTGGTCGCCGACATGCGCCGCCTGCCTGAACTCGGAGAGTTCGACCTGGTGCTCTGTCTCGACGATGCGATCAACTACCTGCTCCGCCAGCAAGACCTTGAGGCGACCTTCAAGTGCGTGAGCAGGTCGCTCTCGCCAACAGGGATTTTCGCCTTCGACCTCAATTCCGTCTACACGTACCGCACCGCATTCGCGCAGGCGATGGTCAAGGAAGGCGACGACGTGTTCATGGCCTGGCGCGGCGAAAGTTCACCGCAATTTCGATCCGGAGGAGTTGGGGCAGCCACCGTCGAGATCTTCAGCCGTCGCAGCGATGGTTTGTGGGAGCGCAGCGCGATGCGCCACGTCCAGCGTCACCACTCCCAGCGAGCCATTCGGGCTGCCCTCGCGAACGCCGGTCTGCACTGTGAGCTTGTCGGACAGCATCCCGGGGCGAGGCTCGAAGACGGTTTCGACGAGGAGCGCCATATCAAGGTCGTCTACTTCGCCAGACATGCGCGTGCCCCGAGTCGTCCGGCTCCTGAGGCGCGCGTGGGCATCTGACGTTGTGAGCCTCCTCACGCCCTTGAGGCGGCGGGACTTCGCCTTGCTCTGGAGTGGGATGGCGGTCTCGCTCGTGGGAGACGGGATCTATTTCGTCGCAATTGCATGGCAGTCATATGAGCTAGCAAACGCTCCCACCACCCTCTCACTCGTCGGAATGGCGTGGAGTCTGCCGATGGTCATCAGTCTCTTGCTGGGCGGGGTTCTCAGCGATCGTTATGACCGACGCCGACTGATCTGTGCGGCCGCACTCACGCAGGGAATCGCGATCGCGGTCGTCGGCGTCCTGGCAACCGCGGGAGATTTGAAGTTGTGGGCGCTGCTGTCGCTGGTAGCGGTCTACGGCGCGGCTCAGGGCGCGTTCACCCCGGCGTTCGAGGCGCTTGTGCCGACGCTGGTGGCACCGGACGAGCTGCTCGATGCATGCGCACTCGATCAGCTGGGGCGTCCGCTCGCGCTGCAGCTGATTGGACCGGCAACGGGCGGCGTTCTGATTGCTCTGGGCGGCACGGGCCTTGCCTTTCTGACCGACGCGGTCACCTCGCTTATCGCGGGCACCGCGATCCTCTCACTCCGCGCGCGGCCTGCCCAGCGACGCGCCGACTCGTTGCCGACGGCCGTCAGTGATGTTGTTGTCGGGCTGCGATACGTGTTGGCCAACCGGTGGTTGTGGGGGACGCTCGCCGCTGCGGCCTTGACGCTAGTCGCCTTCGTCGGACCGTCCGAGGTTCTGCTGCCGTTCCTGATCAAGAACGAGCTCCACGCCGGCAGCGGCGCGCTGGGGGCCGTTCGTGCGCTCGGCGGCGTCGGTGCCGTCTGCGGCGCCCTGACGGTGGGACGAGGCGGGCTCCCCACCCGCTTCGTCACGGTGATGTTTGTTTCGTGGTCGCTGAAGTGCCTCGGTCTCGCGGCATATGGGCTGACGGTCGGTGAGTGGAGCTTCGCTCTAGTGGCCTTCTTTAGCGGCGCTATGGGTGCGCTCGGGAACGTGGTCTGGGGAGTGATGATGAAGCGACATGTCCCCAACGAACTGCTCGGCCGCGTGTCGAGCTTGGACTGGCTGGTGTCGATCGGCCTCGTGCCCCTGTCGTTCGCACTAACCGGGCCGCTGGCGCAAGCGCTCGGTGTCCGAACGCTGCTCGTCGTGGCCGGCGTGACTGGAGCCTTCACGATGCTCGTCTTCATGCGACTTCCGGGCGTAACGGACCCCGAACGTCATGAGCTGGAGCTCGAGAACTTCAGTCTCCGTTTCCTTCTACCGGGCCACGACGTCTGAGATCCAACCCGCTCAGGAGGTCTCCGAGTTCGTACCCGATCAGTTGCGGGTCCCGTAGAGGGAGCCCTCGGTCAACGGTATAGCGGTTGCGCCTCCCTGCGCGTTCGCGCAATACGTAGGCAGCGTCGGCGAGGTCGGAGACGATTTTGTTGGCGGTGCGCTCAGTGATGCCGATCGCTAATGCGATCTCCGGGAGCGTGGCGTCCGGATGCGTATCCAGATACAGCAGCACGTGGCCGTGATTTGAGAGCAGTGTCCAGGTGACCGTCATGGCGCCTCCTTCACCGTCCGCCTGCCTATTTCGATAACCCGGCGCGCCTAGCCTGGCCCTAGGCGCGTACCGAGCGGCAACATAACGTTCCATGAATGCTCAGTCAAGCAAAGAACGCTCAGTGATTCTTGAGTAATCTCGGCTGAACAAAGGCCGCGAGACGGCCGGGCCTGCGGCGATAGTGCCGGTGAGCCTGGGGTAGCTCCGGTAGCGGCGAACGCGAGGCCCTGTCAAGCCTCTCAGCCAGGATGACCTTCTGGACTTCGTATGTGAGTGCGGTGTGCATCTGTGTCCCTCCGTTCGTTGCTGCTTGACGCTCGGGACAATGCAGCTAAGCGGGGGCCGCGCACATCGGACGGGTGCCCATTTCTGACAGCTGTGAGGAGGGTCTTAGTCGGGAAGACGCCCCCTTACCCGCGGCACGGTCTTAGACGCGCGAGAATGTCCGCGTGGCGAGGCGCGTCTCAAGTCCGGCGTTCGTTGGCCGCGACGAGCAACTTGCCGCGATTGCGGCCGCAATCGCGCGCGCGGGCGCCGGCGAGCCCCGGGTCATGTTCATCGGCGGAGAGGCCGGTGTCGGTAAGACGCGCCTGCTGGGCGAATTGGAGCGGCTCCCTGAGGCGAGCGCCATGCGCTTCCTGGCGGGTAGCTGCGTGGACGTGGGCGGGTCGGAGCTGCCGTACGCGCCGCTGCTTGGGGCGCTGCGAATGCTGGTCCGGGACACCGAGCCACGCGTGTTGGATGAACTCGTCGGGCCCGCGAGGGGGGAACTCGCCCGTCTGTTGCCCGAGCTCCAATCCGATGGCCCGACAATCGAGACGGTGGACCCACTGGCACAGGGGCGGCTGTTCCAAGCGCTCCTGGGACTGTTTGCGCGGGCGGCGCCGGTAGTGCTGGTGATCGAGGATCTGCATTGGGCTGACCCCTCCACCAGAGGGTTTCTCTCGTTCCTGGTCCGCAACCTCGGCCACGAACGGCTGTTGCTGGTCGCGACCTACCGCACCGACGAGCTCCATCGTCGTCATCCGTTGCGCCAGTTCCTCGCGGACGTGGAGCGGCTGCCCGTGATCGAGCGGCTCGAGCTGGCAGCGTTCACTCGCCGGGAGCTCACCCAGCAACTGACGGCGATTCTCGACGCCTCACCCGAGCCCGAGCTCGTGGAGGAGCTGCTCGCTCGCTCGCAGGGCAACGCGTTCTTTGCCGAGGAGCTGCTGGCCGCGTCGGGGGACGACGGTGCGCACCCAATCCCGGAGAGTCTGCGTGACGCGCTCACGCTTCGCGTGGAGCGCCTCTCCCCGGTCGGGCGGCAGACCGTGCGTTCGGCCGCGGTCGCTGGCACGATCGTGGGTCACCGCCTGCTCGCGGCAACCGCTGGGCTGGGAGACGACGAGCTGGCTGGCGCGCTGCGAGAGGCGATCGAGAACAACGTCCTGGTGCCGGACCGGTCCGGCGAGAGCTATGGGTTTCGACATGAGCTGCTGCGCGAGGCGCTGTATGACGAGCTGCTGCCCGCGGAGCGGGTGGCCCTGCACGCGAAGCTGGCCCGGGCGCTGGAGGACGATCCCGGCTTTGCGGTGGGCTCGCATGGAGCAGCGGCGCAGCGCGCGGTGCACTGGTCGGCGGCACACGAGCTGGCGGCGGCGCTCGCGGCGTCCGTGCAGGCGGGGATCGAGGCCGAGCAGGTGTGGTCGTTTGCTGAAGCCAACTCTCACTTCGAGCACGCCGTCGAGCTGTGGGCAGGGGTCGCGATTGAGCAGCGGCCAGAAGGACTCTCGCTCGTCGATCTGCTCGGTCGTGCAGCGGACGCGGCTTATCTCTCGGGCGAGAACCAGCGCGCCGTGACCATGGCCGGCAGTGCGCTCGAGCTGCTCGATCCCGACGCGGAGCCGGTTGCCGCGGGCCTTGCGCACGCGCGGCTGGGCCGCTACCTGCTGGCCGACGCAGAGCTGATGCCCGCGCTCGCGGAGTATCGGTCGGCTGCCGCGCTCCTGCCCACCGAGCCCAGCGCTGCCCGGGCCAGCATCCTTGCCGGTGAGGCGCACATTCTGATGCTCCAGGGCGAGGCTCCCGAGGCGCGCGCCCCATGCGAAGAGGCCATTCGGGTCGCCCGTGAAGTCGGGGCGGCCGAAGTGGAATGCGACGCGCTGAACACGCTAGGCGCGGTGCTCGTACAGCTTGGCGCGCTCGAGGAGGGAATCGAGGCGCTCCGCCGGGGGCAGCAGCTCGCGATGGATCTCGGAGCGCTCGAGGAGCTGCGCCGGGCGTACATCAACCTCGGCCAAGCGCTCGACGACGCGGGCCGGTTGCAAGAGGCCGCTGAGGTCGCGCGCGAGGGGTGGGAGCGCCTGCGTCCGCGGATTGGAACCGCCGCCGCGTTCGTGGCGGCCGAGGCAGGTCTACGACTGATCCGGCTCGGTCACTGGGACGAAGCGCTGGCTGTACTGGAAGACGCCGCGGAGACGGCTCGTCCGGGCAGGTTTGCCGGGATGCTGGCGGCAGCGCTGGCCTGGATCGAAGCGCTGCGCGGCGAGCTCGACCGCGCAGGCGCGCACGTCCGATCGGCCGAGCAACTGCTCCCGAACGATGTCTTCTGGGTGTCGCTGAAGGCGCCCGCGGCCGAGCTCGCGCTCGCCCGCGGCCAACCCGAAGAGGTACGTCAGATGGTGGACATCGGCGCCGGGATACCGCACGTGTACGCCGCTTTCTTCACGCCCCTGCTCGTCCTTGCCGTTCGGGCGGAGGCAGAACTTGCGCAGCGCGCGCGCTCGGATCGCGAGCCGGCAGCGGAGCGCGAAGCCATCACCCGAGCGGAGGCCCTGCTTGGCTGGGCGCGGACGCTGACCGGGCCAGAGGGATGGCCCCTCGGTTCACCGCCAGACGAGACGCTGCTCGAGGTGGAGCTCTGCGAACTGGAGACGCTTCGAGCGCGCGGGGAAGATCGTGCCGATCCGTGGAGCACGGTTGCTGCACGCTGGGCGGAGCAGGGCCGTCCCTACCCCGCGGCGTACGCGCGACTGCGAGAAGCCGAAGCGGCGATCGCCGAGGACGCGCCACGGGCCCGGGTCACGGAGGCCCTCGCTTCGGCTCGTGCCACGGCCGTCCGGCTCGGCGCCCAGCCGCTGCTGGCGCAGATCGAACTGGTCTCCCGCCGAGCGCGGGTGCGCCACACGGAGGAGGAAGGCGTCCTTCCCGGTGAAGCTGCTGGCCTCACCCTGCGCGAGCTCGATGTGCTGCGGCTCATCGCCGAGGGCCGGACCAATCCCGAGATCGGCAAGGCGCTCTACATGAGCCCTAAGACGGCCAGTGTTCACGTTTCCCGGATCCTGTCCAAGCTCGACGTGAAGACGCGGACGGAGGCTGCGGGGGTCGCACACCGCCTTGGACTACTCGACGCCGCGAACGGTCGTACGTGACGACTCGCGGCGGCGGTCGCAGGCCGGCCTCGCGGAGAGGCCGGCCTGGCAGGGTTGGTACCGCGGTGGTCAGCGCACCTTCAGGGTTCGGCTGGCGGCTCCGGCCGAGACGACCACGCGGACGTGGCCCGGGGCACGCAGCGTCGCGCGGAACCGCCCGCTGTTGGCACTCACCGTCGAGCGCGCCACGGAGTGCCGACCGCGGAATGCACGCACGGTGATCCGCGTCGCGCCGGTCACACGGCCGGTGACGAGGATCGTCTTGCCGATTCGCCGTGCGTGCAGTGCCCCGAGGGAGGTGTTACGGATGGAGCCACCCGGAGTTCCTCCCTGCGGTCCAGGGCGGCCGGATGAGCCGGTCGGGCTCCCAGCGGAGCTGCCGGTGCCGCGGTTTACGGTCTCGCAGTCCGGCGCGACCGTGTCGCTCGGATCAGCCTCGACGACGTCCTCGCCGACACCGCACGTGATGTTGTCGACCTCGCCGTCGCGGGCGTAGATCATGTCGTTGCCGTAAGGCGAGCGGCACTGAATCCAGGTGCAGGTAGCGCCGTTGACATCTCCGTTGATCACGTCGCGTCCGGCGCCGCCGGTGATCGTGTCGTTGCCGTAGCCGCCTTCGAGCATGTCATTGCCGGCGCCGCCATCGATCGTGTCGTCGAGGTCAAAGCCCGAAAGCTTGTCGTCGCCGCCGCTGCCGTTGAGGGTGCTGGGCGCGTCGTTGTTGAAGACGATCAGCTCGTCGGGCCCGTCTGATCCCGTCAGTGACGCAGCCGCGTTGAGGTAGATGCGCTCGACGCCATTGACGTTGTCGTTCTCACTCGGGCGCCCGTCATTGGCGATACCGTCGATCGAGACGACGATCGGAGGCTGGTATTCACCGACCTCGGAAACCCAGTTGTTCTCGATCTGGTCATAGCCCGGGCCGCCATCGATCACGTCCGTGCTCTGCTCCTGCCAATCGTCGGCCCGGAGGTTGTCGTTTCCATCGCCGCCACGCATGACGTCCGGGCCGGCCCTCCCGTTGAGGTCGTCGTTGCCGGCACCGCCATCAATCGTGTCGGCGCCGGTGCCGCCGGTGATCGTGTCGTTGCCGTCACCACCGACAAGCCGTTCCGTGGTGTCGGTGGACGCCGGGCCGCGTAGGACGTCGTTGCCCGCGCCGCCGTCCAGCGTTACTGGGAGCCCGGAGGGCAGGTTGTTACCGACGTTGAGTTGATCGTCGCGGTCGCCCGCTTCTAGCCGCACACCTCCGGCCGGCGCGGCGCAGGTGAGGAACACGGAGTACGGCTCGCTGGTGCACAGCGATGTCTGGTCGGACGGTTCCGTGAGGTCGCCGATCGATACGGCGCGGGAGTCGTCGGCCGGGTTGACGGAGAGGACGTTGAGTTCGCGCGGCGCACCGCGGACGACGAGGACGTCGCCTTCCAGCGTGACCGTGGATGCGCCCGCGGCGGCGGGGACCGCCGCCGCCGCGAGGGCGAACGCGGCGAGGATGGGGATGATGAGGTGGTGTCTGGTCATGCCGCGAGTCTGCGCTCGCGGCGTGTGGTGAGAAAGAGGGGGAATCCCCCGGCAACCCCCCTCCTTCGATCGCGCCTTCGCGATGGGTCAGCGATCAGCCGCGAGCCAGTTCTCGAGGAGCGGCTCTGACTCGACGGCTGCTCTGATCGCGCTTAGCGGTTGGCTGCGCAGTTCGCGCTTGGTGGTGGCAAAGACATCCGCCGGGAACGCCGCCATCTCGGTCGCGATCTCCAGCGCTCGCTCCGGCACCGCGTCGGGGGCGAGCACCTCGTCGAACAGCCCGAGCCTGAGCGCCTCGGTGCCATCGATCAACTCGTTACTCAGCACCAGCCGGCGAGCCGAGTGCGGCGGTAGCTCCGCTCGCACGACGCCGATGGCGGCTTGCGGATATGGCACCCCAACCTTGACCTCGGTCAGCCCGTAACGCCCCTCCAGCGACGCAACCCGCACATCGGCGCACAGCGCCAGCACCAGGCCGCCGGCGATGGCGTGCCCCGTCACTGCGGCGATCACGGGACAGGACATTCCATACGTCGCGAGCACCATCCGGTTGACGCCACCGACCATCCGGCGTTGCTCGTCCGGTCCGTATTCCGGCACTGCCTTCAGGTCGACACCGGCCGAGAAGAACCCCTCGCGGCCGGCGATCATCGCGGCCCGTGGAGGGTCGGCAGCCAGTAGTTCGAGCGCGGCCACAAGCTCATCCAGGAGCTCGAGGCTGATTGCGTTCGCCGGTGGACGGTCGACGGAGACCACCGTGACCGCGCCACTGGTCTCGACCGAAACGAACATGTGGCAAGCCTACGTCGCCGGCGGCCCTGCGACAGCAGTGGGTTGCTCGTCGCTCAGGTCGTCGGCCTGGACTGTCGTCGCGGCCGCGAGCCGGGCGGCTGACTCTGGATCGTGGGAGGGCAGGTAGACGGTCGGGTGCTGTGCGCAGTGGGCAAGGATGGTTTCCAGCGTCGCGACGTGGACTTTGGTGTCTGGGGCAACTGCGTCGGCGCGCCGGGCGTGAAGCTGCTCAAGCGTGTCGGTCGCGTCACCCGCGAGCATCACGTGCCGACCTGCGTCGTCGACGCAGATCACAGACACGTGGCCCGGCGTGTGGCCGGGGGTCTCGACGGCGATGATGCGCCCGTCATCGCTGAGCGCTCGGCTTCGGGCAAACGCCCCAAATGGTCCACCGTCGAGCACGAACGGCTCGGGGTCGAATCCTGGCGGCAGCGGCTGACGCAAGAGGCGGCGCATCATCGTTGGCATCGGCGTCCGCAGAAACTGGACCTCAGTCTCATTGATGAGGACTCGCCCGCGTACGTGCACAAGCCCGTCGATGTGGTCGCCATGGGCGTGGGTGATCACAACCTCGGAGACGTCGTCGACGCTGAGGCCGGCCGCCGAGAGTACGGCCGGAAGTTCCTGCTCGGGCGTGACCTCCGGCCGCGCGAACGGCACGTTCCGCGCTGCTGCCGTCTCGCCGGTGTCGACCAGCCGCAGCGTGCCCTCATGCTCGATCGCCCAGCAGTGGATCGGCAGCGGATCCGAGAACGGACCCGGCATGAACAGGTCCAGCTGACGTCGCCGTCCGGGGCTCGGGAACAGGAAGCTGTGCTTGACGCGAATCGCTCCGGTGCTGAGAGCGTGGATCTTCATGCTGGTCCCTCCTCGGGGTGGGGCGTGGCGACCGGCGTCTCGGCGAGACCTCGGTCGGTACGGCGCTCATCAGGGGACGGGACGACGCGCGGGCGCGGATCCTTCCAGCCCGGCTGGTGCCGGCTAGGCCAGGCGCCAGGTCCGCCCACCATCCTTGGAGACGTATCGCGACGTGCTGCCACCGCTTGGCGACCCGACAAAGGCGGTCAAGTGGCGCTGGATGTCACGCACGACGGCGACCGGCACGCCAGTCGTGAACAGCGCGCTGTACCAGTGCTTGCCGCCATCGTTGGTCGCGTCGATTACCTGCCCGCCGCCCCAGGCGAACACCGTCTTACGGCTGACGGCGCCGATGAACGACACAGAAAGCGGCGCCTGCGCGGCGTTTAGGTGCAGCGCCGGCCCGTCGGTCTTCCACGTCTTGCCGCCATCGGCGGATGCAACCGGATACTCCGCGCTGCCGACGGCCGCGAGCGCGAATCCGTGGTTGGCGTCGGTGAACACGCGCTGCCCGGCTACAGCTCCCGAGCGCACCTTGCTGCCGGGAGCGAGCGTGCCGTGTCTGCGCGTGATTAGCGTCGCCTTAACCGTCTTAGGCGGCTTGGCGGCCGCGGTGCCGCGCGTCGCCGCGCCAGATACACCGATGCTGCTCAATCCGAGC
>DASSGR010000218.1:0-3738 GCA_035693425.1 Solirubrobacteraceae bacterium | reverse complement strand
TGTGCGCAACTCGCCGGCGGTCCGCTCCGGGTCGGCGGCGTCGGTCAGCGCCCGCACGACCGCGATCCGCTCGGCGCCTGCCGCCGCGACGGCGTTGACGTTGGCCGGCGAGATTCCCCCGATCGCGAAGAACGGCACGGCCGCGTTGGCCGCCGCGTAGCGGACGAGCTCGAGGCCCACGGCCGGACGGCCGGGCTTGGTCGGCGTCTCGTGGACGGGGCCGACGCCGATGTAGTCCACGTCGGTGCGCGCGGCCGCGTCGACCTGCGCGGGGCTGTGCGTGGACAGGCCGATGAGCCTATCCGGCCCGATGAGCTCACGCGCCTGCGCCACGGCGGTGTCCTCCTGGCCCACGTGGACCCCGTCGGCGTCGGCGGCGCGCACCAGGTCGGGACGGTCGTTGAGGATGAACAGCGCGTCGTGCGCGTCGCACGCGGCCCTGAAGCGGCGGGCCGCGGCGAGGATTGCGTCATCGGCGCCGTCCTTGATCCGAAGCTGGACGACGTCCACGCCGCCGCGCAGCGCCGCCGCCAGGAAGTGGTCGGGGCGGTCGTCGCAGACGAGGTACAGATGGGCTGCCTGGAGCCTTTGGCCTCTGAGGTCCACGGCTCAAGTCTGCCAGGACCGCCGCGCTAGGATTGGCGTGAACGGGAGCCCTACCAACTTGGGCTGAGAGGGCGGTGACCAGATTCCGCCGACCGTCTGAACCTGAACCGGGTAATGCCGGCGCAGGGAGGGAAACATTGCTCGATCGCAGCAGCTCATTTGACGTGGCCGTAGTCGGCGGAGGCGTCATCGGCCTGTCCGTTGCCTGGCGCGCCGCTCAGCGTGGCATGCGCGTCGTCGTGCTCGAGCGCTCGGAGCCCGGCGGCGGCGCTTCGTGGGTGGCGGCCGGGATGATCGCCGCGATCAGCGAGGCGCGCCCCAAGGAGCAGTCGCTGCTGCGCCTGTCGCTGGCAAGCGCGCGGGCATATCCGCAGTTCGTCGCTGAGCTTTCGGCAGCTTCCGGGCGCGACCCAGGGTATCTGTGCTGCGGCACCCTGGCGGCTGCCCGCGACCGCGACGAGGCCGAAGCGCTGGAGCGCGAGCTGGCAATGCGGGTTGGGCTCGGGCTGCCGGTGCGGCGCCTGCGCCCGAGCGAGGCGCGGCGCCTGGAGCCGGGACTTGCGCCCGCGGTACGGCTGGCGCTCGAGGTCCCCGACGATCACGTGATCGAGCCGCATGCGCTCACCGCCGCGTTGCAGGAGGCATTCCGTCGTGCGGGCGGCCAGCTTCGCACCGAATGCGAGGTCACCGAGGTGTGTGTGTCGGACGGCCGAGCCGGCGGGGTCCGGGTTGCGGGTTCGGGGGCCTTGATCGAGGCCGACCAGGTCGTGATCGCCGCGGGCGTGTGGTCCTCGTCGATCCCGGGAATTCCGCCGGATGCACGGGTGCCGCTGCGCCCCGTCAAGGGCCAGACGCTGCGCATGCACGATCCCAGCGGGCCAGGGCTGCTGACCCGGGTGCTGCGGATGAGCCCCGGCTACGTGGTCCCGCGCGGCGACGGCCGGTACGTTCTCGGCGCGACCATGGAGGAGCGCGGGTTTGACACGACGATCACCGCCGGTGCGATCTTCGAGCAGCTGCGCGACGCGATCGAGCTGGTTCCCGGGATCGGCGAATGGGTGATCGACGGGCTCGTCGCGGGGCTGCGCCCGGGCACGCCCGACAACGCTCCGGTGCTCGGCCCGGGCGCAGTCGAGGGGCTGCAATGGGCGACGGGCCATTACCGTCACGGGATCTTGCTCGCGCCGATCACAGCCGACGTGCTCGCGGCCACGCTGGCGGGCGAGCCGCTTCTGGAGATCGCGGAGCCGTTCGGGGCGCAGCGCTTTGCGGGCGTGGCGGTGGGGGCGTGACCGTGCTGGTGACCGTGAACGGCAGCGAGCACGAGCTCGAGGCCGGAGCGACGGTGGCCGATCTCGTCGACGCGCTGTCGGGCGTCCCCGACGGCCGCGGGGTCGCTGTGGCGGTCGAGGGTTCCGTGGTGCCGCGAGGAGCGTGGTCGCGCACCTTGCTGGACCCGGGGACGAGGGTAGAAGTCGTAGTGGCGGTTCAAGGAGGCTGATTTGGGCGACCCGCTGGTCATCGCAGGACGTGAATTTCGCTCGCGGCTGATCCTCGGCAGCGGTGGCTTCAGCAGTCATGAGCTGCTGGCGGAGGCGTTGCGGGAGTCGGGCACCGAGATGTGCACCGTGGCGCTGCGCCGGCTTGATCCGGCCGCGCGCGGGTCGATCCTCGACGTGCTCGACGCCGCCGGCATCGACGTGCTTCCGAACACCGCCGGGTGCTTCACGGCGCGCGACGCGATCATCACCGCCCAGCTTGCGCGCGAGGCGTTCGAGACCGACTGGATCAAGCTCGAGGTGATCGGCGACGATCGCACCCTGTTGCCCGATGCGGTTGAGCTGGTGGAGGCGGCCGAGGCGCTGATCGACGACGGCTTCGTCGTGCTGCCGTACACGACCGACGACCCGGTGCTGGCGCGCCGCCTGGAGGACGTAGGCTGCGCAGCGGTGATGCCGCTAGGGTCGCCGATTGGCAGCGGTATGGGCATCAACAACGCCTACAACATCTCGATCATCGTCGAGCACGCAGAGGTGCCGGTGGTGCTCGACGCCGGCGTCGGAACTGCGTCCGACGCGGCGCTGGCGATGGAGCTGGGGTGCGACGCGGTGCTGTGCGCGAGCGCGATCTCGCGGGCGCACGACCCTGCCGCGATGGCGCGCGCGATCTCGTTGTCGATCGAGGCCGGCGTGCTCGCCCGCGATGCGGGTCGGATCCCGCGCCGCCTGTACGCGCAGGCCTCGACGCCCGAGGACGGAATGCCGGTGCTCGACGGCCCAGAAGTCTCTTCGTGAACGTCGACGAGCTGATCGACGGCTGGGAGGCGGCCTGGTCGGGCAAGAATGCGGAAGCATTCGCCGAGGTCTGCGCGCCCAGCGCGCACTACGAGGACCCTCTAACGGGCGAGCCGCTCGAGGGCACCGAGGCAATCGGCCGTCACGCCGAGCGGCTGTGGGCCGCGTTCCCCGACGCCCGCCTGGAGCGGACAGGCGCGCGCCTGACCGACGACAGGTTCGTCGCCGCGCCCAGCAAGCTGCTGGCCACGCACCGCGGCGCGCTGGAGGGCCTGCCCCCGACGAACCGCTTCATCGTCGTGCACTGCATCTGGTACTGCGAGCTTCGTCGCGAGCGGCTGCTGCGGGTGCGGGGGTTCTTCGACGTGTACGACGCGGCGACGCAGTTGGGGGTGCTGCCGGCGCGCGGGACGATGGGGGAGAAGGCGCTGCTGATGTTGCGGGGGTTCGGGCTGCGGGCCGGGCGGGGGTAGGGCTTCGGGAGGCAGGACCGGGCCGAACGTCAACGGCCCTCATTGAAGGACGGGACGGGGCGGGTCCCGGGTCGCGAGAGGGTGCATAACACGACAATCGCACCGATTCAGGCGAAGCGTGTCGTGTGGAACACCGTATAGGTGCATGGCACGGATCACTTCGCCGATCTCGCGGCGATTGTCGCGTTATGTCCCCTCCTGGTCTCAATCCTTCATGCGGCTCGGCTCCTCTGGAAGGAATCCAGCACCGCTTTTGTCATTCTCTGCAGACCATGGACATCGCAATCCCGATCTTCGACAACATCACGGCGCTCGACGCGATCGGGCCCTACGAGGTCCTCTCGCGCCTGCCGGACGCGACCGTG
>DASSGR010000217.1:0-44264 GCA_035693425.1 Solirubrobacteraceae bacterium | reverse complement strand
CCGATAACACCGGCGCCGCGGGTCGCGACGGCGCTGAACGTGCCCGCAAGCCGGCCGGGCTGCGCGACCACACAGGGCACACCAAGCGACTCGTAGAACGTCGGCCCCGGAGCGAGCACCGACGGGTCTAGTCGATCATTTAGAGTCCCCTCCGCTTCAAAGCCGGTCGAGTTGAACCGAAGCGGGCAGATGATCTCCTCAAGCGAGGGCTCGAGCACGTTCCACTCATACAGACCGTGCTCGTGCACCGGTACACCGAAATGCGCCGTCGTCACGTGTCCGGTCGTCGTCGACGGGAACTGCGCACTCACCGGTGTCACGTCGAGACGCTCGATCAGTGGATGATCGCGATGGCGCTCCAGGAACTCGAGCCCGAACGCATCGAGGAAGATCAGGGCGACGCGCTCCTCAGCTTCGACGCGGCGTCTCACCTCAGCGGGGATATCAGCGAAGTTCTCCACGCCGCGAATTGTTGCCGATCGTTTCGGCCGGCCTGGCGAGGAACACGGGTAGGAATGCTCGCGCTGGCATGCGAACGGGGCTGGCACGCGGGAGCCCGTGTACCCCGTCAACGCGATTATCAGGCCGGCATCCCGATCAATCCGATCTGGGGAGCATGCTGGTCATGCTGATCGGCATCGGTTCTCCGTTGGTTGCGGGGCGCGGGTCAGGTGGTGGCTGGACGGGCGGGTGTGAGGCCGTGGCGGCGCATCACCTCGCCGATCGCGGCGAGGTCCGGGGGGCCGCCGAGCGACCCGGCCAAGACGTCGCCTATTTCGCGGAAGTAGGCGGGCCCGAACACACCGGGAGTCGCGATCGCGAGGAACGTCGCGTCGATGTCGGCATGGTTCTGAAACCCGTGGATCTGCCCGCGCCGCACGCACACCGCCTCGCCCGGGCCGATGTCGACCGTTTCGTCGTCGATCGTCCAGGTCGTCGTGCCCTCGACCCCGTAGATCGTCTCCTCGAAGCCGTCGTGGCTGTGCGGGACCGGCATCCGCGAGTTGCCTGGGACGTAGCACTCGAACACCGACGCGCTCCCGTTCGAATCCGCCGCCTCGACCAGGAAGCGCACGCCGAGCTCACCGACCGTGATCGTGTCGTTGTCCGTGGTCCTGTACATCGTGGCCCCTTTCGGTGGTGTCGTGCATGGTGGCTCCTCTCGAGCAACAGCCCATTGAGTCAAGCGACTTGACCAATGTATACTGGGAGCATGAGTCTGTCAAGTGGCTTTACTCAATCCGATGTTGGGCCTTTACCGCCCCCGCCGCTGATCGGGGCGCTGTTGCGAGTCCCATGGGAGACGGTGCGCGAGCGAATGCTCGTCGGCCTGCACGACCGCGGCTTCACCGACCTCGTCGCAGCGCATGTGGATGTGTGGCGGTACCCCGGCCCCGAGAACCAGCGCCCCTCGGAACTCGCGACCCAGACGCGCATGACCAAGCAGGCGCTCAACTACCTGCTCGGCCAGCTCGAGCAACTCGGATACCTGACCCGCGAAACCGACAGCAACGACCAACGCTCCAAACGCATCCGCCTCACCCCCAGAGGCCATGCTGCGACCAAAGCAATCTACGAAATCGTCCAAGAGGTCGAAACCGAATGGGAACAACGACTGGGAACCCGAAAGTTCGGCCAGCTACGGCGCCTACTCACGGAGCTTTACACGATCACCACGCCAACGAACGACCGGGCCTAAAGGGAGAGTCCGAGAGAACTCACCAACCGGCCGACGCCCGCGCGCACACGCAAGAGGGCGCCAGGAGGTCCGTCGCGCTTGCCACTCGCTTCCGCTTACGGGATTGACCTCCGGCAGTTTGCCCAACCGTACTTCTCCCGTCTGTCCGCGGCCGCCGCGACGATGTCGGCATGTCAGTCGGTGCTCACGGTGCTGCGCAGCCGCTCCTCTGGACCGCTGCGTGCCCGGCGGCCCCAAACATCAAGGCGCTAGCGGCTGGCGCTCGTTCGTCGGCCTTCAGGCTCTCATCGGACGCGCTCGGCCGTGCAGGCTGGGGATCCACGCGAGACGCTTGGGCAGGTACCAGTTCCACTCCCCCAAGAGCTTCATCGCCGCGGGAAGCAGAACGGCGCGCACCAGTGTCGCGTCGATCAGCACGGCGGCGGCCAGCCCCACGCCGAGCTGCTTGAAGGCGATCTCGGGAAGAGTCGCGAAGATCGAGAACACGGCGACCATGACGATGGCCGCGCTGGTCACGACGCCGGCGGTCGACTTGATGCCTTCGGCAACGGCGTCGAACATGTCCAGCCCGGCTTCGTGGCCTTCGCGGATGCGGCTGAGGATCAGGACGTGGTAGTCCATCGACAGCCCGAACAGGACCACGAACAGGAACAGCGGGAGCCAGTCGATGACACCCCCGACGTTCTGCGCTCCGATCACTGAGCGCAGGTAACCGTGCTGGAACACCAGCGTCACCAAACCGTATGCCGCCCCCACGGACAGCAGGTTCAGCACGATCGTCTTGAGCGGAATCACGACTGAGCGGAACGTGACCAGCAGCAGCACGAACGCGACTCCCAGCACGAACCCGAAGACCAGTGGCAGGTGCGCCTTCATGGTGTCGTTGAAGTCGCGAGATCCGGCAGTGGTGCCGCCGACATACGCGTGCGCGCCCGCTACCGCTCCGATCGTGGTCGGGATGATCGTGCGCCTCAGCGTCGCCAGCGCGCGCTCCGAACCGCGGTCGGTGCCGTTGCCGGCGAGCGAGATCGTGATCGCCGCGACCGTTCGGTCACCGCTGAGCGAGACCACGACGGGGCCGCGCATCTGTCCGCTTGCGATGGCTTCGCGAGCCATCCGGTCGATGCCGCGCTGCACCGCCGGCGCCCTGACGTCGGGCGCCTTCACCACCACGGTCGCCGGGAGCGGACCGCCGGGAAACGCGTGCTGGATGCGCGCGTAGGTCTGCATGATCGGAAGCTCGGTGGGCAGGCCGGCGAAGCCGGGATCCACGGTGTGCATCCCCAGCGCGGGAATCGCCATGGCCACCAGTAACCCGATCGACAGGACTGTCGAGGCGACCGGATGGCGCAGCACGCGGTCGACGATGTAGGCCCACGTGCGCGAGTGGCCGGCCTCGCGGCGGCGCGCGATGACGGGGACACGTCCCTTCTCGACATTGGCGCCGAGCTTTGAGATCAGCGCCGGCAACACCGTGACCGAGCCGATCACCGCCACGGCAACCACCAGCATCGTCCCCATCGCCAGCGAACTGAACGTCGCGTTTCCCGCCATGAACATGCCCGCCATCGCGGTCATCACGGTCAGCCCGGAGACCAGCACCGCACGTCCCGAGGTCGTGGCCGCAATCGCCAGCGCGGTGCGCTCGTCCTTGCCAGCCCTGCGTTCTTCGAGCTTGCGGCGCAGGTAGAACATCGAGTAGTCGACTCCCACGGCGAGGCCGATCAACGCGATGACCGCGTCGATCTGCCCCTGGTTGACGGGGATCAGGTGACTCAGCGGCGCGATCAGCCCGAGCGTGGCGAGCACGGCCGAAAGCCCGAGCACGAGCGGGATGCCGGCGGCGACCAACGATCCGAACGCCACCACGAGAATGATCAACGTCACCGGTACGGAGGTGTACTCGGCCCGTTGAGCGTCGCTCATGTATGCGGCGCCCAGCGCCTTGTAGGCGCTCGCAGCGCCGAATTCCGCCAACCGCACGCCCGGGTGGAGCCGGGCGGTCGCCGCGGTCGCGGCCAAGGCAGACTCGACGTTGCGTTGTGCCTGGTTGAAGTCCCCTGCGACATTGAACGTCACCAGCATCGAGCGGTCGTCGGGAGATCGCAGCATGCGGTTGGCCCCGATCAGGGGAGAGCGCACAGCGTCGACCACTCGCAGCACCCGGAGCCGTCCTACCAGGTCCTCCACGGCACGCCTGAGCGCGGGATCGCCAGCGCGCATCGACCCGGTTGCCTGCACCAGCACCTGCTCGCTGGAGTGGTAGGGAAATGCCCGCTCGTAGATGGCGGTGGCCTGCTTGGATTCGCCGCTGCCCACCTGCACGTCGGTCAGGAACCGCTGTCCGATCGCGCTGCCGAGCGCGAACGCCACCAGCACGAACGCCAGCCAGCCGACGATTGCCGTGGCTCGGTGCGACGCGCTCCAGCCGCCCGCTGCCGCGGCGAGGTTGCGATCAGGTGTGCTTCGGCGCGGCATGGCGCTGACGTTGCCGCTTCCGACGAGCCGTGGCATCGGACGGAGTCCACGCGCGCGCTCAGTATGAAATACCGACTCGCGCCCGATGCGGAGGTACAGTCGGTTGTCGGATGACCGGTGATACTGCGGCGGGGCAGTCGGGCAAGTCCGGACCGCTGCGGATCGTGCTGGCCGACGATCACGGGGTCGTCAGACGCGGGCTACAACTGATTCTGGATGGCGAGACCGACTTCGAGGTCGTCGCGCAGGTCGGCGACATCTCTTCGGTCAAGCGGCAGGTCCGCGAGCTTCAGCCGGATGTGCTGCTGCTCGATCTGAACATGCCAGGCGGGTCGGTGTTGGACGCGATCCCCGGACTGCGCACGGAGGCGCCCGGCACCGCGATCGTCGTGCTGACGATGCGCGACGAGCCGGCGATCGCGCGCGCCGTCCTCGACGCGGGCGCGCGCGGATTCGTGCTCAAGGAGGCTGCCGACACCGAGCTCACGCTCGCGATCCGGCAAGTGGCCGCCGGCGAGCGCTATCTAAACCGACAGCTCGCCGGACGGCTGCTAGCCGACGACCTGCTCCACAGCAGCTGGGACTGATCGGGCCGCGACAGGCGGCAGAGGGTTGAAACCCGCATCGGTGGTTCCCCCCCGCGGTCTGCAGGAACCCCCGGATGGAGCGCGCGGCGTCCCGGCGCACGATGCGAGCAAAACCTGAAAAGGAGGCTCGCATGGCGATCACAACCCCAGAATCCACGTCCTCGCCGGCCTCGGCTGTAAGCAGCTACCGAGCGGCGGTCGTGCACAACTTCCAGTCCCCACTGACAATCGAGCAGGTGTCGCGCAGAGAGCTGCAGGATGGGCAGGTGCTCGTGAAGGTCGAGGCGACGGGTCTCTGTCACACGGACATCCACGCTGCACACGGCGACTGGCCGATCAAGCCGTCACCGCCGTTCATCCCGGGCCACGAGGGCGTCGGGATCGTCGCCGAGCTCGGGCCGGGCGTGACCGAGGTCGAGCTCGGCGACCGCGTCGCGATGCCATGGCTGGGCTACGCGTGCGGCACCTGCGACTACTGCGTGTCGGGCTGGGAGACGCTGTGCGAATCCCAGCAGAACATGGGCTACTCCATCGACGGCGGCTTCGGCGAGTACGCGATCGCCTACGCGCGCTATGTCGTCCGTGTTCCGGACGGCGTCGACCCGTTCGACGCCGCGCCGCTCACCTGCGCCGGCGTGACGACCTACAAGGCGATCAAGGTCGCCGGCACCCGCTCCTCTGACCTGGTCGCCGTATTCGGCGTCGGCGGGCTGGGCCACCTGGCGATCCAGTACGCGGCGATCGCCGGCGGCCGCGTGGTCGCGGTCGACGTGCTCGACGAGAAGCTCGAGCTGGCTCGCGAGCTGGGTGCCGAGTTCACGATCAACGCCACCAAGGAGGATCCAGTCGCGGCGATTAAGGCGCTGGGCGGTGCCGATCAGGCGATCGCCCTGGCCGTCTCCCCGCGGGCGTTCGAGCAGGCGTACGGCACGCTGCGGCGCGGCGGCACGCTGGTGTTCGTCGCCTTGCCGGCCGACAACGAGGTCAAGCTGCCGATCTTCGAGACCGTCCTGAACGGCATCACGGTCGTCGGCTCGATCGTCGGCACCCGCACCGATCTGCGCGAGGTGTTCGAGCTGCACGCCGCCGGCAAGACCCAGGTGATCCGAGAGCTGCGTCCGCTCTGCCGCGTCAACGAGTCAATCGCCGACGTCGAGGCGGGACGCGTCGCCGCGAGGATCGTGTTCGTGCCCTAACCGCCGCAACCGTCGATGCAAACCGTGGCCGCGGCGCTCCCTTCGTCGCGGCCACCACTCCAAGGAGAGACCGACGATGACACTGCACCCCAAGAACCACAGAGACCTGATGCTCGCGCCGGTGGCGGCGGAGATCGATCTCAATCTGCAGCGCATGCGGGACGTGTCGCCCCGCGACGTGTTGCAGGAACTCGAGCTCGAGCTCGACCGGCCCGCCGCTCGCGTCGACCGCGACGAGCGCGCTCAGCTCGTCCTCGAACAGGCGCTTCGCAACGTCGACCTGAGGGGCTGGTCTGCCGCGATCAGCGACGACGGCTGCCGACTGAAGCTGAGCGGCGGCTCGGTGTCGCTGGACCTCGGCCTCAGCGATGGGATTGCCCGCTACATCCGCGACGGCGTTAGGACGCGCGTCGCCTAGTCCGGCACCACCGTGCAGCACATCGAGCACACCAGGTTCCTAGGACCCAATCGCTGGATCGCGATCGCGGTCCTCGCGGCATTGCTCGCCGGTGGCGCGCTCGCCCTGAGCCCGACGCAGGGTCGTCGCGCGCTGCTCGATCAGCTCCAACGGGCCGCTACCCAGCCGCGCGGCGCGGCCGCGCCCGCGCGAGCCGGCTTCGTCCGCCGCTCGAGCACCGGTTACGTGATCGCCGTGACGTTGACGCCCAACCGCGCGACCGGGCCGATCGGCCTCTCGTTGCGCGTCTTGCGCCACGGGCGGTCCTTGCACGGGGCGCGCGTCCGCGTCGGATTCTCGATGGCCTCGATGAACATGTGGAACGCATACACCGCTGCGCTCAGCGCTTTGCCGGACGGGCGCTACGCCGCCAACATCCCGGTGCTGGGAATGGCCGGAAGCTGGCGGCTGCGGATCGTCGTGACACCGCGGTCGGGCCGCCCTTTCCACGTCACGGTCAACGACCGGATCGCCGCGTAGAGCCCGCTTGCGTTGCGGGTCCTCCGCAGCGGGACTCCCGAATTTCTGCAGCGACACGGCCCGCCAGCACCGATAGCAGCGCCCTGGCAGCTGCGTAGCGTGGCCTCAACATCGCCGAACTCATGAGGAGAACAAGATGGCCACTCAGACTGAACCCAACTCATCGAATGGGGTCGCGCACTCAGAACGGACATGGCGTGACTGGGAGGGCTTCCCACCCGAGGCCGCCGAGGATGACAAAGAACGCGCGTGGCGCGACTGGATGGCAATCGCGATCGGCCTGGTGGGCCTGCTTTCGATCATGGCGATCATCCTCTCGGCGTTCGCGCTGGCCGCCAGCAACTCGAGCACGAACGCATCGGCGGGGCCGACAATGATGAGCGGCGGTTCGGCCGCCAACGCGGGCGCGCTCGGCAACACCGCCGTGCCGCTCGCCAACCCCCAGACGATCAAGGTGGCGGTCAAGGCCGACGACGAGCACGGCCGGCTCGGACCCGACGGCAAGTGGCACGACGCCTTCCTGCCCGCGGATTTCAAGGTGCACCCGGGCGCCAAGGTCACCGTGACCGTCGAGAACTACGACGGTGGCCCGCACACCTTCACGTCGCCGGCTCTGGGAGTGAACGCGACGATCCCGGCAGGGTCGATGAGCCACCCGCACCAGACCACGTTCACGTTCACGGCGCCGAACAAGGCCGGCCGGTACGCCTGGTGGTGCGCGATCCCGTGCGATCCCTGGGCCATGTCCCACGACGGCTACATGCGTGGCTACGTCACGGTCGCCGCGTAGGCGCGGCCGCTGACACCTTCGGCGATCCGGCGCTGGCCCGGGTCTCGTGCGAGGCCCGGGCTGGCCGCTTCTGCCAGCGCCCGGCGATGAAACGACTTCACCATATCCGGGTCGCGCCAGTCGACCCCCGCCGTCGGTGGCGACACCCCGCACTACACGGCACTGGTCGAATTGATCGATCGCTCGGTGGTCCGTCTGCGCCGCAGCGTGATCCAGAGCGTGAACTCGACCGCTAGCGGCGGCGTCGTCGAGCTCCCGCACCACCTCGCCCGGTCTTTTGACGTGATCGAGTCCGTTATCGCACTGCGCGGCTCCTCACCGCCAGTCAAGACCAGGATCGGTGAGCCACGAGCGACGCACGGCCGTTGTCTGCGGGCGACTCCGGCTGCGTGACCGCACCCGACTCGCGTGGATTGCACATTTTCCGAAGCGCCGACCCGTACTCGTCGCGATCGGGATCGTTGCGGTGCACGATTGCGCAGACGGTCGCGGAACCTAAGCTGCGTTGCCATGGTCACCGCTCGTGTTACCGCAATCGGGAGCCTTCCGACGGCTCACCCCGCCACGGACGCGCTACCTATTGAATGGCGCCTCCGACCAACCGACGAGCTCGCAGCGCTTCGTCGTCGGCGGGTTGCCGATCACCCGGAGTCCCGCTTCCTCGGCGGCCCCCGGCAGCCGGCGTCGCCCGCGACCCGGTCGCGGCTCGTGGCTTGACTGGCGAGGCGTGCACCCTTCGGTCAGCGTCGCGGTCGATCTCCACTGCCATCTGCTGCCCGGAGTCGATGACGGCGCTCGCGACCTCGACGACGCCGTCGAGATGGCCCGTCAGGCTCAGGCCGACGGCATCGCCGCCGTGTGCGCGACGCCGCACATCCGCCACGATCACGACGTGGCGATCGAGGAGCTCCCGGAGCGCCTGGCCGAGCTGTCGGCTGCGGTGAGAGCGGCCGGCTGCGACACGCGGATCCTGTCGGGCGGCGAGGTTGCGGCCGCGGTTGTGGATGAGCTTGAAGACGACGACTTGACGGCCGTGACGGTGGGAGGATCGGCGCGCTGGATCCTGCTCGAGCCGTCTCCCGGCCCGCTGGATCACCGGCTCCAGACCGCGGTGCTGGCGCTGCGCGCGCGAGGCTTTTGCGCTCTGATCGCGCACCCGGAGCGCCACCTGGCGCCGGATCTCACCGACCGTCTCGGCGATCTCGTCGCGCTCGGCGCGCTGGTTCAGGTCACGGGCGCCGCCCTGACCGACGCGGTCACCCAACCGGGCATGCTCGAGTTGGCCCGGGCGGGGGTGATGCACGTGCTCGGAAGCGACGCCCACTCGGCCCGAGCCGGCAGGCCGGTGGCATTGTCGGGCGCGATCGAGGTGCTGCGCACGGTCGAACCCATGTCCCGTCACCTCCCCTGGATCACCACTGAGGCGCCGCGGGCGATCGTGGCGGGCCGGGACGTGCGCCCGCCGTTCTAGCCGGTGCGCGCCGGCTCGGTGACCGGCGCGCGTCGCACCATTACCCGGGGAGTGAGCTCCTCGATCGCCGCGCGAGTCCCGGTGCCCAGCCCGTGCCGCAGGAAGTTGACCGAGCCTGCTGCGGCCCCCAGCACCAGCGCTTCGCGTAGCCACAGGCCGCGGGCCCAGCCTGCGGCGACCGCACCCATCATCGTGTCGCCGCAGCCCTCGCGAAATCCGCACGGTAGCGGCGGCGGGACGACCTCAAACGGCTGCTCGTCTGCGGGCACGACCAGGATGGGCGCCTGTGCTCGGGTCACCGCGACCGCTCTCGCTCCGGCCGCGCAGACGCGACGTGCCGCCTCCAGCGCTCGCTCGCCGTCGACGGGGCCGCGCACGTACTGCGCCAGCTCCCAGTCATTGCACTTCACGAGATCCGGCCGGCACGCGAGCGTGCGGTCCAGCCGAGGACTTGAGAGGTCCACGATCACCGGCACGCCGAGCGCCTTGACGTCGGCGGCGATCGTCTCATAGACGTCCTCGGGGAAGCCGTCGGTCGGGTACGGGTTGCACATCACCAGCACGGCGCTCTCCGACGCGGCCGCACAGGTCGCGACGACGAGATCGTCAAGCTCGTGGCGTTGCGGCGCTTGCCGCAGCGAGGCGGCGACGAGCGATCGCTCGCCGCCCCTGCGATCGACGACATAAGTGCCGCTCGAACCGCTCGTCCAGGCCACCCTCCGGTGTAGGGATGCCCGCTCCAGCAGCGAGTCGAGCGTGGCGCCGGTCTCGCCGCCGAGCAGGCAGCAGAGGATCGGGCGTGCGCCGAGCTCCGCGGCCATGCGCGCGACCCACACGCCTTGACCGGCGGCGTGCACGTGCACCTCGTCACCGGCGCCGCCGGCCTCGATCGTGATGCTGAGCAGCGGATCGGGTCCGAACACGGTGATCCGCGGGGGCTCGGTCGAATCCGTCATCGGGCCCACCATCCATCGCTCCCTCACCCCGCGCATCCGGACAAGACCGCATCCCGGAGGCGGGATTCGCACGCGCGGCGGCTTACCAATCCCGGCATCGGTTCTAACTACTGAGCGACAGCCGCTGGCCACGCGGATGGCCGGGGGCGCCGGGGCTCATAGCTTGGGACCCATGATTTCGCTCGCGAAGCTCTCGATCAGGCGTCCCAAGGCGATGCTGGCGCTCTGGCTCGCGGTGGCCGCCGTCCTGACGCTGATCGGCCTCGGTGTGTCCAGCACGCTGTCGCCGACGATCACCGTCGTGCCCGGCACCGAATCGGCTCGGGCACAACGCCTCGCCGGGGCGCAGTTTGGCCCCACCGAGCTCGTCCCGATTCTGCTCGAGGGTCCCAAGGCACAGCTCGACCGCCAAGGTCCGAGGCTCGTTGCCCTGCTCGCGGAGCGGCCCAACACGCGTGTGCTTTCCGCGTGGGATGCCGGGACCGCAAGCGCGAGCCTGCGGGCCAATCCGGGCGCGGCGATGCTCGTCGTGTCGGTCGACCGTCCCGAGCGCGACGTTGTCCGCTATGACGAGCCACAGATCGAAAGCCTGGTCTCCAGGAAGATCGCGACGCCGGTCCGGGCGTTCATCACCGGACAGCCCTCGATCGATCGGGCCGAGAAGGACGCCTCGCTGTCGAACCTCAGGCACGACGAGCTGATCGCAGTCGGGATCCTGCTCGTGTTGCTGTTGCTCGGGCTGCGAGCGCCGATCGCGGCCCTGCTGGTGACCGCCGTCGGCGCGATCAGCGTCCTCGCCGGGTTTGGCGAGGTTGCGCTGCTCGGGCGCTTGCTGACGCTCGATCCGGTGGGCGTCGCGGGGGGAACCATGACCGGCCTGGCGTTCGCGGTCGGGTTTGCCCTGCTCGTGCTCGACCGCTTCCACAGCGAGGAGCTCCCCGGCGGCTCGCTGCGTCGCGACTCGGCCGCCGCCGCCGCTCGCGAGCTCGAGACCACCGGCAGGGCCGTGCTGGTCGCCGGGACCGCCCTGGTCGTGGCCCTTGCGGTCGTCGCGATCATCGGGCCCACTCGGCTGATGGTCTCGGTCGGCACCGGGGCGCTGGCCTGTGCGGCGTTCGCGACCGGAGGAGCGGTCGTCGTGATGCCCGCCGCGCTGGTGCTGCTCGGCAAGCGAATCGACGCCTTCGGCTTCCCGGCTCCGCGGCCGCTCGCGCGACTGTGGTCGAGCGCGGTCGCCGGCGGCAACCGCGTCGTGCGGCACGCCGTGTTCGCGGGCTTTGCCGCTACCGCTCTGCTCGCGGCGGTCGCCGTGCCGGCGTTCGCGCTGCACTCCGGGCCGCCCGACATCACCCAGCTTCCGCCCGGATCGAAGGCCAGGATCGCCTTTCAGGAGGTCTCGCGCGTGATGGGTCCCGGATGGGCGACGCCCTACAACCTGATCGTCGTGTCCAACACGCGGCCGCTCACCACCCCGGCGCTGTTGGCAAGCCTCGACCGCTTCGAGCTCCAGATCGCCAAGGACACGCGCGTCGAGGCGGTCACCGGGCCGGGCGCGATCAACTCCACCTCCAGCCAGCTGTCCTCATTCGGCCCCCAGCTCAAGCACTCCGCCACGGTCTCGGACAAGAGCAAGACGCAGCTTCTGCAACTGATCGACGGTTTGGGTCAGGCCGGCAGCGGCTCCGCACAACTTCAGACCGGGCTCGCTCAGGCGTCGTCGGGTGCGCAGCAGCTCCACGGCGGCTCGGGGCAGGCGCAATCCGGAGCGGGTCAGCTGCATGCCGGACTCGCTCACGCCAGCAGCGGCTCAAAGCAGCTACGGGCAGGGCTCAACCAAGCGCTTGACGCGGCCAACCAGATCAAGAGCGGCGCCGGCAAGCTGCTCGCAGGCTCGACCCAGATCACCAACGGGCTCGGGAAAGCCGCCGGCCCGGTCAAGGCCGGGCTGCCGAGCGTGCGGCTCCTCGCCAAGGCAAGCGCCTCGACCAACACCCAGATCGGTGTGATCGGCACCGAGGCCAAACAGGCGCAGGGCGAGCTGGCGACCGCGCTCGCGACGCTGCAAGCGATGACGACGGGCAAGAACGACCCGAACTACTCGGCCGCCCTCAACCAGCTCTCGCAAGCCAGCCACGCGACGGGAGCGGTTGCCAACGCCGCGACAGTCGCGGCTTCGAGCGCGGGCCAGGCGGCGTTCCTCGCGGCCGGCGTCAACACCCAGGTCTCCAAGCTCGCGCCCGGCCTCGACCAGCTTTACGTCGGCTCGCAACAACTCGAGGCCGGGATCAAGCAGCTGCGCGACGGCAATACGCAGCTGGCGACCGGCATCGGCAAGCTCGCCAACGGCGGCACTCAACTGAGCACCGGCCTGGGGCAGCTGACCGCCGGCGCCGGCGCGCTACAGATCGGGCTCGGTCAGCTCACGACCGGCGCGGGGCAGCTCGCCACCGGCCTCGCGGGCGGCGTCAGCCCGGCCGGTCAGCTCACCACCGGGCTCGGGACGATGCAGGCGGCGGTCATCAAGGCCCGCGGGCAGATCCCCTCCACCGCCCAGCTTCACGAGCTCGAGCAGCAGTCTCCGGGGATCTTCAACTCCGGGTACTTCGTGCTGGCCGCCGTCGAGGGAGCCCAGCCCGGCAACCGCAACGCGGCCACGTTCACGATCAACCTGCTGCGCGGCGGCACGGCCGGACAGATCGTCGTGGCATCCAAGTACGAGGCCAGCGACGCGCGCACCGCCGCGCTGGGCACCAGCTTGGCGGCGCTCGGGCAGGCGTTCGGCAAGCGCAGCGGCACGCAGGTCGCGGTCGGCGGCCCGGCCGGAGACCTCGGTGACCTCACGAGCGCCACCCGTTCGCGGATCTGGCTAGACGTCGCGGCGCTGGCACTCGCCGTCGCCCTGGTGCTCGCGCTGGCGCTGCGGGCCGTGCTGCTGCCGATCGTTGCGACCGCGTTCAGCCTGCTGACCACGGCGGCGACGTTCGGAGTGCTAACGATCCTGTTAGGCGGCTCGACGCCTCCGCTCGGCGGCCCCGGGCACCTGGACCCGATCACGATCATCAGCGTGTTCACGATCGCGTTTGCGATCACGATGGCCTTCTCCACGCTGCTGCTGATGCGAGTCCGCGAGGCCTACCTGGCGCGGGCAGGCGCCAAGCGGGCGGTCAGGATCGGACTGCGCGAGACCGCCGCCGCCAGCACCGGCGCGGGCTTGGTGATGGTCGCCGCGCTGATCCCGTTCTCGACCACCGAGCTGCTCAACATTCGCGCGCTCGGGATCGGGGTCGCGATCGCGATCCTGATCGATGTGCTGGTCGTCCGACCGGTGCTGCTACCCGCCGCGGTCGCGGTACTCGGTCGCTTTGGCTGGTGGCCTGCATCACCGGAGCGGCGCGGCGACGACGGCGGTCGTCCCCACGAGGCACCCACGGCCGCCGCACCTCACGAGTCCCCCGTCGCCCCTTAGGAGAGTCACATGGCACCGACAGAAACCGCACTTGAACACGCCGGCCAGCCCGCGAGCGCCGCCGGCACCTCCCCCCCGCACACCGTTGGCGAGCATCTGCTGGCGGTCACGGGACGCCACTCCGGGGTCGCGCTCCAGTTCTGGCGCAACGGCGTCCCCGCGTACATCTCCTATCCGGAGCTCGCAACGATCTCCAGCGAGATCGCGCGTGGCCTCATCAGCTTGGGAATCGACGCAGGCGACCGGGTCGCGATCCTCGGGCTGACGTCTGCTCAGTGGACGCTCGCCGACTGCGGCGCCCTCTGCGCCGGAGCCGTGGTCGCACCGATCTACCACACCAACTCGCCCTCGGAGTGCGCCTACGTGCTCGCGCACTCCGGCGCGCGCGTCGTCATCTGCGAGGACGCCGCCCAGGCCGCCAAGATCGCGCAGGTCCGCGATCAGTGCCCGGCACTCGAGCAGGTGGTGCTGTTCGAGAACGATGGCGGCGAACTGCTCACGCTCGACGGCCTGCGACGACTCGGCTCGGAGGTTCCTCCCGACGCCGTGCGCGACCGGCTCGAGAGCATGGGGCAAGACGAGCTTGCGACGCTGGTGTACACGTCTGGCACCACGGGTCCGCCCAAGGGCTGCATGCTCAGTCACCGCAACCTCCTGGAGACCGCGCGGCTTTACGTCGAGCAGCTCGGCTTCGACGACAGCCATTCCCTGTACCAGTTCCTGCCGCTCGCGCACGTGCTCGCGAGGGTGGCTCAGATCGTCGCGTTGAGCGTCGGCGCGCGGATCATCTACTGGAGCGGCGACCCGTCCCGGATCATCGCCGAGCTACAGGAGACCTCGCCGACCCACTTCCCGGCCGTCCCCCGCGTCTACGAGAAGGTCCACAGCGTCGCGATCGGCCGCGCCCGGCAGGGTTCGCGCGTGCAGCGAGCCGTGTTTGACTGGGCCCTGCGCTGCGGCACCCGCGCCCGCGGTGCGGTGGGCCGCCGCGAGCAACCGGCCCTGCTTACAGACCTTCAGTACCGCCTCGCCGATCCGCTGGTGCTCGCCAAGGTCCGCGCGGCGTTCGGCCCCAAGCTGCAGCTCGGGCTGATCGGCGCCGCGCCGGTGTCGCCGGACCTGCTGGAATTCTTCGACGCCTGCGGCGTGCTGGTGCTCGAGGGCTACGGCCTGACCGAGACGTGCGCCGCGGCGACGCTCAACACGCCCGACGCATACCGCTTCGGCACGGTCGGCAGGCCGCTTCCCGGCACGCAGGTGGCGATCGCCGCCGACGGCGAGATCCTGATCCGCGGCCCGCACGTGTTCGCGGGCTACTACAACGACCCCGCCGCGACCGAGGCGGCGCTGACCGCCGACGGCTGGCTGCGTTCCGGCGACCTCGGGGCGATCGACGCGCAGGGCTTCCTGAAGATCACAGGCCGCAAGAAGGACCTGATCATCACCTCGAGCGGCAAGAACATCACCCCGGTCAACATCGAAAGCGAGCTGCGCGACCAGCCGGCGATCACCGAGGCGGTCGTGTACGGCGACAACCGGCCGTATCTCGTCGCGATGCTGACGCTCGACCGCGAGGAGAGCGTCAAGCTCGCGCGGCGGCTGGGAATCGACACCGATCGAGCCACGATCGCGGGTGACGCTCGCGTGCACGCCGAGATCCAGAAGCAGGTCGACGCCGTCAACGCGAAGTTCGCCCGCATCGAGCAGGTCAAGCGCTTTGCGATCCTCGACCACGACCTCACCCAGGCAGACGGCGAGCTGACTCCCACCTTAAAGGTCAAGCGCGCCGCGGTCTACGAGCGCTACGCGGATCTGTTCGCCGGCCTCTACCGAGAAGGAGGGCAGTCATGAGCCAGCACCTGTCAAGCGCCGACACCGCGTGGCTGCACATGGACCGGCCCACGAACCTGATGGTGATCAACTCTGTGCTGTTGTTCGACGAGCCGGTCGACTGGGAGCGCGTCAAGCTGATCACCCAGCGACGGCTCGTGGACCGCTATCCACGGTTTCGCCAGCGCGTCGTCGAGAGCCGGCTGCCGCTGCGCACCCCCAGCTGGGAAGACGATCCCGACTTCGCGCTTGAACATCACATGCATCACCTGGCGCTGCCGGCGCCAGGCGATGCCGCTGCCCTCCAGGAACTGCTTGGCGATCTGATGACGATGCCGCTGGACCGCAACAGGCCCCTGTGGCACACCTACCTGGTCGACGGGTACGGCGAGGGCGCAGCGATGATCTGCCGCATGCACCACTGCATCGCAGACGGAATCGCGCTCGCGCAGGTGATGCTGTCGCTCACCGACCCCGGCCCCCACGACGAGGTCGAGGCGCCGGCCATGCGGCGCCCACCCGCCCGCCGCGGGGGCGTGCTCGGCGCCGCCGCCAACTCCGCACAAGCCACGGTCACGCTCGCCGGCCGGATCGCCTCTGAGACGCTGCGACAGGCGGGCGCGATCGCGCTGGATCCCCCGCACGCAAGCCGCTTGGCCGGAGCGCTGGCCCGCGACGCAGCGACCGCCCTGCGGCTGGTCCTCACCCCGGCAGACGCCGCCACCGCGATCAAGGGCGACCCCGGGATCAGCCGGCGCGTCGCTTGGACCAGGCCGCTGCGGTTGTCTGAGATCAAGCGCATCGCCCACGCCCAGCAGGCGACCGTCAACGACGTCCTGCTCGCGGCCGTCAGCGGCGCGCTTCGCCATTACCTGCAGGACCGCGGCAGCGCGGTCGCTGAGATCCAGGCGATGGTGCCGTTCAACCTCAGGCCGCTCGACGAGCCGGTTCCTCAAGACCTGGGCAACAAGTTCGGGCTGGTGTTCCTACCACTCCCGGTTGGTGTCAGCGGCAGCTACAGGCGCCTGGTCGAGGTGCACAAGCGCATGTCCGAGATCAAGCAGGGGCGGGACGGGGCCGTCTCCTACTCCCTGCTGAGCGTCTCCGGTCTGACCCCGGAGCCCGTCGAGCGACGGATCATCGACACCTTCTCAGGAAAGGGCACGGCCGTGATGACCAACGTGCCCGGGCCCAAGCAACCCGTCTACCTCGCGGGCACACCGGTGCGCACGGTGCTGTTCTGGGCACCCACCTCCGGTCACATCGGAATGAGCGTGAGCATCTTCAGCTACCGCGGCGAGGTGACGGTAGGCCTGATGGTCGACGCGGCGCTGATCCCCGATCCGGAGCAGATCGTCACACAGCTCGAGCGAGAGCTGCGAGCGCTCGGTCGGCTCAGCCGCCGGCCGCACCACAAGGCTCCAAACCTCGTTCCGGCTTGAGGCCTCGGTCGGACTCATCGCGTCAGCACGGAGCGCACGCATGTGCTCGCCAGCGGCGCCTCTCACCGGACCCGTGACCGGCACCTCTCACCCGTGGCGCGGAGCGCTGCGGCGCCTCACGCGCGTGCACATCGCCTTCGTCGCTCCCGTCCAGCCCAGCCTCTGCGCCGGACCGGCCCGTTTCGAGCCGCCCTCGGCCTGATCGCCTGGCGCTGACGGCGGCAGCCGTGGGCGGACTCCTGGCGACGAAGCGCTCGCGCGACCACCGGACGCCTCGCCTGCTCGGCAACGTGCAATCCCGGGCGCTGCGGCGACGGGGACGTCGAGCGGCGCCGCTCGCTCGAGCGCGTGCAGCGCTCAGGCTCCGCTAGCCGCCGGCTCGTGCGTCGCGGGCATCGGGCGCTACGCGGCGTAGGCGAACGGGTGATGAAACGCGTGTAGCGCGCGGCCGCGCTCGCGGACCTCGGCCGAGAACGCATCGCCGGTCTTGCTGTCGTTGACGGCGACGAACACGCGCCCGTCGGATTCACACCACAGCAGCCGAACATGGATGCCGTCGCTGATCCGGCTGTGAAGCTCGCGCATCGAACTGAATAGATCGGGTGTCATGTCATCGCTCCGTGTGAGGACTGCACGTTCAGCGCAGTCTGCTGCTTGGCGGGGCGGGTGCCATCAGGAGAACGGGCGCCGTTTCACGTGGGGAAGACGCCGCTTGCGTTACGTACTTTTCCGAAGCCGAACAGCTCGTCATGGACCCCATCAAACGCGCGCGACCGCCTCCCCGGTCGCGCCGCGCCCGGCCGCCGCTACGTGAGCGGCCCTCGTTCGAGCTCGTAGCGCACCCGTGGTAGCAGGCGCCTCCTGACGTGCACACTTCCGGCTCGGCTGCCCTCGGTGTGGCGGGCCAGCTCGTCTATCACCTCAAGGAACCGCTCCTAGACCCCGATCACGTCACCGCATGGAGCACAGCTCGGTCCTCAATCGGGTCTCGGCTGGGCTTCAGCGCAAACATCCTGGATCACGATCGCCGCCACGGCACGTTCGGGCATGCGTGCCGGCCGCAGTGGCTGGTAGGGCATACTGACGTCAGGCTGGCGAGCCATTAGATCGCCGCTCGCCCGTCGCCCCTATCCGGGCGTCTATATTGCGCCGAGGACCAGATGAGCGCGCGTACCGAGGGCGAAAGGATCCGGCACCTGCTGCGAGTGGGCCGAGAGCTCGTGGCCGAGCACGACACCGAAGCGGTGCTCGCGCGAGTCCTCGCGGAGGCGCGTGAAATGACCGGTGCGCGCTATGCGGCGCTCGGCGTATTGGACGAAAGCAGGCTCGAGCTCGAGCGGTTCCTCACGCTCGGTATCGATGATGCGACGCACCGCGAGATCGGCGATCTTCCCCGCGGTCGCGGCGTTTTGGGAGTCCTCATCCAGGACCCACAGCCGCTGAGGCTGGCGGAGGTCGGCGACCACCCTCACAGCTTTGGATTTCCCGTGGGGCATCCGCCGATGCATACATTCCTCGGGGTCCCGATCGTGATCCGCGGTGACGCCTGGGGGAACCTGTACCTGGCCGAGAAGGAGGATGGCGACGAGTTCACCGAGGACGACGAGGACGCGGCGGTGGCGCTCGCGCAGTTGGCGGCAACCGCGATCGAAAACGCCCGGCTGTACGAACGCGCCGAGCAGCGCAGCGCCCAGCTCGAGCAGGCCGTCCGCTCGCTGCAGGCGGCCCGCGACATCGCCGACGCGATCAGCGGCGTGGCCGAGCTGGACCGGATCCTGGAGCTGATCGTCAAGCGCGGTCGAGCGCTGGTCGACGCTCAGAGCCTGGTGATCCTGCTTCGCCAGGGCGACGAGCTTGTGGTCACCGCGAGCGCAGGGCACGCCGCAGGGGCACGTGGACACCGCGTGCCGATCGCCGAGTCGACGTCGGGACAAGTGCTGCAGCGAGGCCAGCCCGAGCGGATCATTGACCCGGCCAATCGACTGAGGACCGCTCCCAAGCAGCTCGGCGTGGCCGATTCCCGGTTTGCGCTGCTCGTTCCGATGCTCCACCGCGGGGAAGGCGTGGGAGTGCTGGCCGCTTTTGACCGTGGGCTCGAGTGCGCGGAGTTCTCGGTTGAGGATGAGCAGCTTCTGCGGACGTTCGCGGCTTCGGCAGCCAGCGCGGTGGCCATCCATCGCGGCGTCGAGGCCGAACGGCTCCAGAGTGCGATCGCGGCGGCCGATGCGGAGCGCAGCCGCTGGGCCAGGGAGCTGCACGATCAGACGCTGCAGGCGTTGGGCGGCCTGCGGGTGTCTCTGGCTTCGACGGTGGGTCGGGGCGATGCCGTGACAAGGGACGATGCGATGCGCCAGGCGATCGAGGACATTGAGCTCGAGATCGGCAACCTCAGGGGGATCATCAGCGACCTGCGGCCGTCCCTGCTGGACGATCTCGGGCTGCTACCGGCGCTCGAGGCGTTGCTCGATCGCAGGCGCGACGCCGGGCTGGAGATCGCCGCGGAGCTCGTGCTGCCCGACGCGGCCACTGGCTCCGACTCGCTCACCCCGGAGCTCGAGACGACGATTTACAGGCTGGTGCAGGAGGCGCTCACAAACGTCGTCAAGCATGCCCAGGCCACCAGTGTTCGCGTCCATGTCGGTGTGGCGGATGACCGGGCGATCGTCGAAGTCCAAGACGATGGGACGGGGTTCGACGCAACGGCACAGACGTCGGGGTTCGGTTTGGCCGGCATGCGCGAACGCGTGTATCTCGCCGGCGGCGAGCTGCAGGTCGAGCCGGGCGAGTCGGGCACCTCGATCCGCGCCCAGCTCCCGACGCGCGCGGCACTGCGGCGACCCGCGTCAGCTGCCGATCAGGCGACGTCGTAGCGCGAATCGCACAAGTTCAGCGCGCGTGGTCACCCCAAGCGTTGTAAAGATCTTGGCGCGCTGTGTCTCGACGGTTCGCCTGGAGAGCTGGAGCTTTGCGGCGATCTCAGCGCTCGTGTGGCCCAGCGCGATCAAGCGTACGACCTCGGTGTCCCGAGGACTCAGACCGTCGCCGCCCACGGCGCGCCGCAGCGCATCGAGCCCGGCGGCGACGCGGGAGCTGATGAACTCCTCTCGCGCTGCAGCGCAGCGAACCGCCACCAGAAGCTCGGAATCCGCTCGATCCTTGAGCACGAACCCGACGGCTCCGGCGTCGATCGCCTTCTGGGCCGACAGCGGACTTTCCTCCATCGTCAGGACCACGATCTCGGCGGCTGGCAGGTGGCACCGCAGTCGGCGGATCTCCTCACAGCTCTGCGCATTCGAACGCCACAGATCGACCACCAGCACGGCAGCGGCGCCGTGTCGCATCGACCTTGTGGCGTCTGACACGTCCGCAACATCAGCGACAACTTCGATGTCCTCGGCGTCGTCGAGCAGCCGGCGTAGGCTCCGGCGCGCGCCGGCGTGGCCGACGGCGAGCACGACCTTGATCGGCAAGCTGGCTGTCCGCACGCCGTCGGTTACGGAATCGGACGCGAGATGCAGGTGTGCCGGCATGAGGCGAGGCCTCAATCGCCTTTCCGCGTCACAGCCGAGGAACTGCCGTCGTGGAGGATCTCCCGCCGGATCACCCGGTGATAGGCGTCATCCGCGACGAGCTCACGCCGACCGCCGTGGGCGGCGTTGAGATTCGCGACCGTCCTGGCGTCCTCGAGGGTCTCGCAGGTGATCCGGCGTGCAACGTCGGGGCTTGCGACGTTCCACGCGCCGCAGCCGTTCGGGTCCACCGAGATCGTGACCGGGCCCGTGATCTTCATGCCTCAGGATCCAAGACGAGAGACCTCGTTGCATCCGTGCAATCCCTCAGCTCTGGTGCGGACACTCCCCGCCTTGGGCATTCGACCACGCAGCACCCTGGTCGGCCGCTCGACGGCGCTCGCACGCGACACCCGTCGACGCTGTTTGCCGCTACTGGCGCGATCGTGATGCGTCGGTGTCGTCATTCATCGCTCCTCACGCCGCCCACGAGATGGCCGGATTCGAATGCTCTGAAAACGCAACGGTGGCGACGCCGTCGTACGCGGCAGACCGCTCATCTGTACCTCGCTGGGCGACGGGAACGAGGCTTAGTGTTCCAGCGCCCTGACGTCCGAACATCGGGATGAACGCTTGCAGCGCGTCGGAAAAAACCGCATCTCCGCGACGTCAAGGCGCCGCGCGCAATGTGGAAACTCCGCGACGTTCGCGTGGCCGCAGCGGATGGTTCAACCGCGGCGCCGGGCTAGCTTCATCGCTGCCTAATCCCGAGGAGGTCACAGTGCCCGACATCACCGTACCGCCCTACCCGAACGATTATCTGATGCCGCCGATCGACCACGCAACCGTCGGCGCTGCAATGCACCCGGGCATCTTCTCGTGCGCTCCTGAGGCAAGCCTCGTCGAGGTCGCGAGCACAATGACCATGCATCGCGTCCATTGCGTGGCGGTGATGGCCGTCGCGCGCGATGGATCCGGCGAGCGGCGGGTGTGGGGGATCATCTCCGACCTAGACCTCCTGCGAGCGGGAATCCGCGGTGGCGCCGGGATGACCGCGTTCGCACTGGCGCAGGAGCCGGTCATCTGCGTAAGGGACACGACGCCGCTGCGCGAAGCCGGCGAGACGATGGCCGCTCACGGCGTCAGCCACCTCGTCGTGGTCAACGCCGAGACGCAAAGGCCTGTGGGCGTCCCATCGACACTCGACGTGGCCGCCATGCTGGCGTGGGATGACGCCTGAGGCCGTGGTCACCCGTCGAGGTCGCGTCCACCGCATCGAGACGCCAGACCGCGAACCAGGTCGGCGTCAGCGGTAACGGGACGCTACACCGACCTCGTTGAGTCGGAAAATCGAGATGGCGCGCGGTCGTGGTCCTAGTTCTCCTCGAACAACCCGCGCGGTGTCTACGCCCGCAGCGAAGACATAGGCTGCGGCGGTGGCGCCGCCTCCACGCGAATGCGCGCATCGACGATCACGGCTCCATCCGGTGCCGCGATCATCGGGTTAAAGTCGAGCTCGACGATCTCGGGGTGTGCTTCGACCATCGCGCTGAGCCGCAGCAAGGTATCTTCGATCGAAGCCAGATCACACGGCGGCGTGCCGCGATAGCCGTCCAGCAGCGGAAACGTGTGAAGCGAGCGGAGCATCTCGTGCGCGTCGAGGTCGGACAGCGGTGTGATGCGAACCGCGACGTCCTTGATGAGTTCCAAGGTTGTCCCCCCGGCGCCGCACGCAATCACCGGGCCGAAGGTGTGGTCGTTGACGACTCCGACGATCAGCTCCACCCCGGCCGGCGCCATCGACTGCACGATCAGGCCGTCGAGCTCATAGCCTGCACGCTCGACGGCAGCGCCGATCGCGCCCGCCGCCGCTCGCACCGCATCGGGGCCGTCCAGCGCCAACCGCACACCGCCGGCATCGGTCTTGTGCAGCAGGCCTGGAGCGATCGCTTTCAGCGCGACTGGCGTTCCCAGGTCGGCGGCGGCCGCGACGGCTTGATCGGAATCGGATGCAAAGCGTGCAGCTATCAGGGGCAGGCAATAGCAGTTCAGGAGTGAAGCCACGCTGCTGGGAGCAAGCCATCCGCCGCCGCCGGCGAGCTCACTGGTGATGATCGCGGCAGCCTCGTTGGCCCGCAGCCCGCTGAGGGTGCTCACCGGCCGCTGCGGTCGCGAGCGCCACCGTCCATATTTGGCCGCGACCGCGACCGCTCGCGCCGCGTCCTCGGGAAACTCGTAGCCCGGTACGCGAACCTCGCCGGAGCTCAGCTGCTCCGGAGGGGCTTCACCGGTCATGAATACGGCCGCGATGGGCACGCCGGGCAATGTGCTGGCGACCTCGCGGATGGCGACGGCGACATCCCCGGCTTTCGTCACCAGCGGCGGCACGAACACCGCCAGGATCGCGTCGCAGACGCCGGCGTCGATCACCGTTCTCAGCGTTTGCCGATAGTCGTCCGCAGACGCGGTGGCGATCAAGTCGATCGGGTTGCCAAGCGACGCCTCGGCGGGGAGGAACTTCCTGAGCCGTGACTTCACTTCGGCCGGCAGCTCGGGCACCTCCACTCCACCGGCCTGGCAGGCATCGGCGCACATGATTCCCGCGCCGCCAGCGTTCGTGATGATCACGACCCGGCTTCCTTTGGGCACCGGCTGTGCGGCCAGCAGCGCGGCGACGTCGAGCATGTCCTGCAGCGTCTCGGTCCGAACCACCCCAGCCTGCTCAAACAGCGCGTCCACTGTCACATCGGAGGCCGACAGCAATGCTCCTGTGTGTGAGCTCGTGGCGCGCGCGCCCGCGGCCGAGCGTCCGCTTTTGACCGCGATCAACGGCTTTTGCCGAGCAAAGCGGGGAGCGACGCGAGCGAACCTGCGCGGGTCGCCGAACGACTCGAGGTAGAGCAGGGCAAGGTCGGTGTCCGGGTCCTGCTCCCAGTAGGGGAGCAGGTCGTTGCTCGACAGATCGGCCCTGTTGCCAACGGACACGAACGAGGAGAGGCCAACGCCGGCCCGGCCGGCGGCTTCGATGATCGCGATTCCGAGCCCGCCGCTCTGCGACATCAACCCGACTCGACCCGGCGTGGCGGGATCGGGCGCGAACGTCGCGTTGAGCCGGACCGAATCGGCGGTGTTGATCACGCCGAGGCAGTTGGGTCCAACGATCCGGATACCGGCGTCGCGGCACACGGTCAATAGCTCGTGCTGACGACGCGCGCCCTGCTCACCCATCTCGGCGAAGCCGGCGGAGATTACGAGCAGCGCCGGCACCCCGGCGGCGGCGCACTCGCGCGCGACGCCCACCACGCGCTCGGCGCGCACGACCACGACCGCGAGCTCCACCTGCGTCGGGATGTCCGCGACCGACCGGTAGGCCGGAAGTGACCGCACAACGTCCGCGTGCTCGTTGACGACGTACACGGCTCCGTTGAGCTCAGACGCCAGGATGTTGTGAAGGATCCGTCCACCTACCGAGTCTTGACGTCGCGAGGCTCCGATCACGGCCACCGAGCGCGGCTCGAGAAAGTGGCGGACGGCAGCGATCGCCGCCAGCCGCTCGCGCTCATCGAAACGCGCAACAGCCCGCTTGGACAGCGATGTCGGCAGCTCGACATGGATCGCGTCGGGCGTCGACCGCACCTCCACCGGAAAGCCGCTATCGCGAAACACGTCGATCATCCGGTGGTTGGACGGCAGCACCATCGCCCAGAACGTGGTGATCCCGTGCTGTTCGGCAACGGCCGCGAGATGGGCGAGCAGGAGCGTCGAGATGCCTCGCCCCTGCCATGCGTCGGCGACCAGGAAAGCGATCTCAGCCGAGCTTCGGTCGCCCCTTGGCTCGCGCCCGGCGGTCCCGCCCTCGGGCAGCGCCGGTCTGATCCTGATGTACACGGCGTGGGCGATGATGCGTCGCGGCGTCCCGGTTTCGGCTACCAGCGCAAACCGGTCCGCGTAATCCACGGTGACCGCCCAGTCGGTCACCAGGGCGAGGTCGATCGCGCCGAAGAAGCGAAAGCCAATGGACTCAGGCGACACGTCATCCAGGAACTCCCGGATCGCCACCTTGTCGTCCGGCCGTACCGGTCGCACGTGAACGGTCGACCCATCCCGCAGCACCACCTCGGCCTCGCGGTCGCGGGGATAAGCGCCGGCGCTCTCCGAGCTCATGGGGCGGAGAGTATTGGGAGCCCATAGAACTGCGCCATCCGCAGGTTCTACTGAGGACCAGGCCGGCTGTCCCGGATTGCGAATCTCACTGCACCAGTCGCGACGCGAGACGTCGTCGTCTGAAGTCAGCCCGTCGGGCGCCATTCACCCGGCGGACGCTCCCTTTGGGCCTGCTCGCGCTCGAGGCCCCGCCGGTAAGCGGCGGCGCGCTCAACCGCTTCCTCCTCGGTGTCGCGTCGCGAGACGGGAACCGGGTGGCCGGCGATTCTCACTGCGATCTCGCGATCGCGTGGCGGTCGCGACCGCGCGCGCCAGCCACCTCTGGCGATGGGACGATGATCACGGTTCGGTCAGCGTCCTGTATGACGGCGTGGGAGACGGTGCCGGGCAGCGCTGACTTCAGGCCGCCACGCCCGCGTGACCCCATCACGATCGCGGTCGCGCCGATCTCCTCGGCTGCAGAAAGGATCGTCTTGGCCGTCGTGGCAACCCGAGTGCATGTGCGTGGTTCTGCGTTGAACCCCGCCTGTCGGGCCAGTTCTGCCCCTTCCATCGCGAGCTCGTCGGCGGCCGTCCGGCTGCCGTTTTCCGCGGCGTCGATGTCCGGCAGCCCGGGCGCCGGGCCAAAACCCGACGGCGCGGTCGCCGGGAACTCGGCGAACGGTTGCCGTACGGTCACCACGACCGCCGGCTGACAGTTCAACAGCTCACCGGCCTGCTCGATCGCCGCTTTGGCGTCCTCCGAGCCGTCATAACAGATCAGGATCATCGGATCTCGCCGCGGGAGGGCTCGGATGGCACGCGTGCACTGACTGCCGCAATGTCGCTCGCCGCCAGCACACCGACCGGGTAGCCGCTGGCGGCGTCGACCACGATCAAGTGCGCGACGCGGTGCTCGGCCATCATTTGTGCGGCCCGGTGAAGCGATTCGTCTGACGAGACCGCGAGCGGCTCGGTTGCGGCGATCTGCCGAGCGGTCAGATCTGAGCCGTCGGCCGCGGCCGCGACAACATCCAGGTCCGACACGACTCCGACCGGCCGACCGCGGTCATCGTCGGTAACTACGACCGCGTGAACGCGTCGCCCGGCAATGATCGCGGCGACCTGCGCGAGCGGAGCGTCGGCTGGGCAGCTGAGGATCCCGTGATGCATGCAATCGGCGACGCGGACGTGCACGAGATCAGAGACTCGGTTTGTCGAATTTGTCATGCACACAGCCTCGCTTTTGGGCGACGGACGAGCATCCGCGCGCGCTCACGGGATCGCTTCGGAGAACTACGTACGCTCGGGGGCACTCCGGACGATCCGCATCTCGCCGGCGACCTCGAGGTCCGCGCGCGCGTTGACAAACACTGTTCTGTCGCAACTTGTTCTCGCCGGTGACGCTGCATCGTGGGCGTCGTGATCTCGCTGCTGTCCGCCGCTGCCGCGTGGTCGATCTTTGGTCCGAGAAGTGCCGAGCCGCCTGACCGCGCGGACGGTGTTCGATTGAGCGGTCGACGTGATCGAGCAGCATCCGAGGCCGATGCGACCCCGGCGTTTTGGCTGCCCCGAGCATCCGGCCTGGTCGTGACCGAGCGCCAGCGACGGAGCGCGGTGGCGCACGTCAACGAGCGGTCGGTCGAGCTCCGCAGCGAGGCGCGGCTTCTGGCGCTAACGACTCACGTGACGCTAGCCCGTCAGCACTACTTTGAGGGCGTCGTGTTGGTCGGCGGCGCCGAAGACGTCGTATGCCTTCTCGATTTCCCCGAGCGCAAAGTGGTGGGTGCCGAGTTTTTCGGCCTCGATACGTCCGTCTCGGGCGAGCCTGAGCAGCGTCGGGATCGTGGACCCGCTGACGAGGCCGGTCGTGATCGTGATCGACCGCGATGATCCGCGCCGCGCCGGCGATCTCCGCGGTCATCATCGCGGCCAGCCCGACCGGTCCGGCGCCGACCACCGCGATCGCGTCGCCGGGCTTGACGCCACCGTTCTGCACGCCGATCTCATAGCCGGTTGGCAGGATGTCGGCGAGGAACAGCACCTGCTCGTCACCCACCCCCTCCGGCACGACGTGCACCGAAGTCTCGGCAAACGGCACACGCGCGTACTCGGCCTGCAGACCGTTGATCAGGTGGCCGAAGATCCAGCCGATCCCGCCCGCCCCCTGGCAGTGAGCCGCCATGCCCCGTTGGCACGGACCGCAGCGTCCGCACGACGTGATCGCCGGCACGAGTACGCGGTCGCCCTGTTTGAGGGTGGTCACCGCGGCTCCGACCTCGAGCACCGTGCCCACGGCCTCATGGCCGAGGATCCGGCCCTCGGTGACAGCGGGCACATCGCCCTTGAGGATATGCAGGTCAGTCCCGCAGATCGTCGTCAAGTCGATCTTGACGATCACGTCCGTCGGGTCCAGGATCGTTGGATCGTCGGTCGTGGCCCAGGAACGCTGTCCGGGGCCACCGAAGACAAGGGCCTTCAGCTCCCTCTCCCTCCGTCGCGTGCTTCGCGCTCGACAACAGGTGGACGAGCGTTGACGAGCAGCCTTCTGCTCGACCGGCCGACTCGGTCCAATTCCGACCGAGTCTCGCGTTGGGCCTCGGCCTCTTTACGCCTGCGGGCCTCGCGGGCACGCCGTTCGTTGCGTCGGCACAGATCGCGGAAGAAGTCGGCTTGCCGTCCCGAATCGCCGTGCCCGTCCTCGCCGGCTTGCCCTTCGTGGCCGGGTTCCGTGGCGCTCATGACCGCGGGGGCCTTGGCGCGAGCCGCGCGCCGCCCGGCCGGGTACGGGCACCGTCGGGGTTTCGTGTCGCGCGGAGCGGTCGGCCAACCCGGGCAGGGCGCTCATCTCGCCGTTGTAGCTCTCGGTCGAGCTCTTGCCGGTGGGCGGCGGCGGCGCCGGCGCCCGGGCTGTGCGTGTGTGCCTTCACGATCCGCACGCTACCTCGCCGGCCGAAGCCGGCAATCGGCTGCGTTCCGCAGGCTGAGCCCGGGTCACGCGCAGACAGGTCGCGGGTTTACCCGGATGCCAGCCGCCAACCGTCCAATACGGCGCGTGGGGAGCTGGTGTTCACGCCGCCACTTTGCGGTCGTCCGAGAGCGGATCGAGCGTCTCCAGGTAGGGCAACAGGTAGCGTCCCAGCACCTTCGCCGCCTTCGCGGTGTGCCTGTCGTCGGCGCGAACCAGCGTGGCGCGCGCGGGTTGCCCCCGCCAGTCAAATTCCGTACGGAGCAACACCGCCGTCTCGCCGGCCAGCATCCATGTGTTGAGTACCCGCGATGGCCGAGCCTGCTTGACGGGGATGCCCAGGCTGGCGACGATCGTCTGCACGACGACGTCGGCTTGCTGCGCCGCTAGGCCACCTTGCTTGATCGGGCATGTGGTTAGGTCGCCGGCCGCGTACACGTCTTCGAGCGCTTCCACCCGCCCCGACGCGTCCACTGGGACAAACCCCGACCGCGCCGCCGGCACTCCGGTAAGCCGCCGCCCCCGCAGTTCGGGCAACGCCACGACCCGGTCTGCCTGGATCATCTCGCCGTCGGCGAGCGTGATCGACCCGTCACGCTCAACGCGGGACGCGACAGCCCCCCCGACGAATCGCACGTCGTGTTCATCGAGCAGTCCGCGCACCACCACGGAAGCCTCCGGGCCGAACAACGCCAGCGGCTCCGGTTCCGGTGTGACCACCGTGGACCGGAGCGCCAGCCCGCGCTCGCGGGCGTGCCTGGACGAGAGCAACGCCAGCTCGTACAGCGGCAACGGCCAGACAACTCCAGTCGGCAGCGCAAATACGATGCTTCGCACAGCTCCGGCCTCGAGTTCGCCCAGCAGGCGTCTGATCGTCCGGATGTCCCGCTGGTCGCGGAACGTGATCGCGCCGGAGACTCCGGCCACGGCGCGTGCACCCGTCGCCAGGATCAGCGCGTCATACTGCAGACGCGCGCCGGACGCGGTTCGAACGAAATGCTTGCGAGAGGCGACCGACTCGAGCCGCGACTTGTGGTAATCGGCCCCCAGGTCGCGGGCGATCGCCCGCAGGTCATAGCGCCGTGACGGTGCCTCGTCGAACGGCTCGCTTGTCGCCGCCGGACGATAGTGGAACACCGGATCGGGGGCGATCAGCGTGAGCCCCACGCCGGGCCCCGCGAGCGCCCGGAGCGCAAGCGCCGCCTCGACGGCAGCGAATCCACCCCCGGCGATCAGGATCTGCGGGTGGCTGTGCGATCGATCAAGAGTCGCCATCGGTTCACGCCTCCCCCCAGCCGAGCACGCCGGCGATGTCAGCCGTCGAGAGAATGCCGATGGGGCTCTGCGTCCCGGGTTCGATGACCACCAGGTGGCTGACCCCGTGGGCCAGCATCAGCTCGCCGGCCTCACGCAGTGGCAATGACGGTTCGACCGTCACCAATGGCTGCTGTGCGATCGTGCGCGCGCTCGGCGCCCCGGTGTCACGGATGCCGGCGCGCAACAAGTCCAGATCGGAGATCACGCTCCAGACCCCACACGGCGGCTCCTCGTGTGACACGCCGATTACGGCGACGCAGTGAACGTGATGCGTGGCCATCATCCGGGCCACCTCGGGCAGGGTCGCGTCGGGCTCGCACGCGACGATCCCGGGGTGCATCGCATCGGACACCGTCGCGTGGTCAAGCGATGGCATCAGGTAGCTACCTCGGGACGGCTGGCTGGTCGTGATGGACATCAGTTCCTCCTCGAGTTCTGGTGTGATCAACGCTACGTCGAGCGCGTGCCGGCGCCATCCGTGCTGCGCCGTACGCGACTCGGTAAGAGCCCGCAGCGGCGTGGGCGCCCCGCGCTGAACGGGCAGTTGCGGGACTACCGTGATCGGGCTCGGCTTAGCCGCAGGGAATTGCGTTGATCAGCCGATGGAGCTGGACGCCGACGCCATTAACGTCCTGCCCATGTCAGCGACCCTCGCTCTTCGTCCGGCCTCCTTTGTACGGAATCCTTCACAGCTCAGGGCAGCAATGCGCGTCGTGCTGGCCGACGACCACGCGATCGTCCGGCGCACGCTGCGGCTGCTGCTCCAGAACGAGGAGGATGTCGAGGTCATCGCCGAGGCGGTCGATGTATCCGCGGTCGTGGACCACGTGAACCGCCACGCCCCGCATGTGGTGGTGCTTGACCTGCGGCTTCCAAGCGGATCGAGCATCGAGACGATTCGGCAGCTGCGCACGCAGTTCCCCAAGACCAAGGTCGTCGTCATGACGATGGAGGAGAGCCCGCTGTTTGCCCAGAAGGCGATCGACGCCGGCGCTACCGGGTTCGTCGTCAAAGACAGGGCAGACACGGAGCTGGTCACAGCGGTCCGCCGTGCCGCCCGTGGACAGGAGTACGTCAGTCCACGGGTGGCGTCCGGATTAGAGGCCCTGCGCCGGGCGACGGGCGACGACGGACTCACCCGGCGCGAGACCGAGATCGTGCGCCTGATCGCCCTCGGTCAAACCAGCGCCGAGATCGCGCGCGGGCTTCACCTGTCCCGGCGCACCGTCGAGACGCACCGAGCAAGGATCCACGCCAAGCTCGGGTTCACGACCCGGGCCGAGCTCGTTCAGTTTGCACTGCGACTTCGCCTGATCGGCGCGTGATGGCTCCCGGACTCCGTATTTCCCCGCAGAGAACTGCGGTTGCGCAGCGATGGAATCGGGCCCGACACCGCCGAACGTGGGGGCAACACATGGAGTCCTCAGCCGAGCCATTTTCCGCGGACTTCCCGCGGTGTGAAGCGTGCCGGGACGTGATCGGCGTCTACGAGCCGCTCGTCCAGGTATTCGACGGGCTGGCGCGCCAGACGTCGCTGGCGGCAGAGCCCGAGATCGAATGCTCCGGCGCGGGGTGCTACCACCTCGGGTGCTACCGGGCGCTCGGGGCTGGGCTGTGATCGCTACGTCTTTCGCGTGCCTGCGCACGGACGACATCGGATGAGCGCGTCGTGAGGCACCCGGACAATTTCGCTATGCGAGATGCGCAAGCCATCGCCCCTCTCCGGCTCGCTCGCACGCACGCGGATGATGGTGGGCTGCGATGAGCGGGCTCACGCCCGGCACGGTCACGCTCCACGGTCGGCCGGTGAGTTATGTGCTGACGGGCAGCGGACAGCTACTGCTGCTGATCCACGGGATCGCCGGCAGCGTGGAGAATTGGCAGGAGGTGATCGAGCCGCTGGCGCAACGGCACACCGTACTGGCAGCCAGTCTGCCGGGACATGGCGGGTCGGCGCCCGGCGCCGGCGACTACTCGCTCGGGGCGCTCGCGGCCGGACTGCGCGATCTGCTGGTCGCGCTCGGCTATGAGCGCGCGACGCTCGTCGGACACTCGCTCGGCGGTGGGATCGCGATGCAATTTGCCTACCAGTTCCCCGAGGCCACCGAGCGCCTGGTGCTCGTTTCCAGCGGCGGCCTTGGTCCCGAGGTAAGCCCGATCCTGCGTGCCGCGGCCTTGCCGGGCGCGGAGCTCTTCATCGGCGTGACCGCTGCGGTTGGCGCCACCGTTGGGAGCAAGCTCGCACGCGCCTTGGCGGTGGTTGGGCTCCGGCCCACTGCCGACGTCGCCGAGATCGCTCGTGGCTACGCGGCGCTTGTCGACCGCGACCGGCGGATGGCCTTCCTCTCCACGCTGCGGGGTGTCGTGGATAGCGGCGGGCAGCGCGTCAACGCCGAGGACAGGCTCTACCTGGCCGAGGGGATGCCCGTGCTGATCGTCTGGGGGGCGCGCGATCCGATCATCCCGGTCCGACATGCCGAGACGGCCCACAAGGCAATACCTGGTAGCCGACTGGAGGTTTTCGAGAACGTCGGCCATCTGCCGCAGATCGAGGTGCCCGGACGCTTCGTCACAGCGCTCGAGCGATTCATCGCCGAGACCGAGCCGTCGCCGTTTGATGCCGAGCGCTGGCGCGGCCGCCTGCGGGTCGCCACCGAGCAGTCACCGCCGACCAGCGGGCAAGCCCGCCGCAGCGCGGACGACACCGACATCGCCGCGTCAAACTGATCAGGCCGATACGAACCAGAATGCGATCACGGCGTACTCGATCGCGGCGGCAACGACGACGAGGGCGTGGCAGACCTCGTGATGTCCGAACACCTCGGGGAACGGGTCGGGGCCGCTTTACGAGGTAGATGACCGCACCGGCTGTATAGATCAGGCCTCCGAGCCCGAGCAGCGCCAGACAGGCGACGCCGATCGCAGCGGCCAGCTGCGGCACCGCCGCTACGGCAACCGAGCCCAAGCTGACGTAGACGACGGCGACGAGCCACCTCGGGGCGTTGCTTGTTAGCAGATTGAAGCTGGCGCCGGTCAGCGCCCCCGTCCACACCGTGACAAGGATTGCCGGGGGAGCTCTCCGTGCAGGGGACCCGGGTCGGTGTCCAGCTGCCGGTGCGACGTCGCCCGAGCTGCCGGCGCTGTCAGCTGCCAATCAGATGGCGACGTAGCGCGAGCTGTACCAGGTCCGCCCGCGTTCGGCAGCCCAGCTTGCGCAGGATCCGGGCGCGGTGGTTCTCCACTGTGCGCCTCGACAGCTCGAGCTTCGCGGCAATCTCGACGCTCGTGTGGCCCAGCGCGATCAGGCGCAATACCTCGACCTCGCGCGGGCTGAGGTCGTCGCCCTCGACCGCTTGTCGGAGCATCTGCAGCCCGGTGGCGATGCGCGGGCTGACGTACTCCTCGCCGCGCGCGGCGCGGTGAACGGCCTCCAGCAGTTCGCAGTCGGCCCTGTCCTTGAGCACTAACCCGACCGCGCCGGCGTCGAACGCCTGCTGGGCGAACAGCGGGCTCTCCTCCATCGTGAGTGCCACTACCCGGGTCAGCGGCAACGCCGCGCTCAGCCGGCTGATCGTCTCCAGGCTCGACCCGTTCGTCAGGCCTAGATCGAGCACGAGCACGCGGGGCCGGTGGGTGTGCACCTGCTGCGCGGCAGCGGTCAGATCCAACACTTCAGCGATCACGTCCACGCGCTCGGCGGCATCAAGCAGCCGGCGGAGGCTGCGACGCACCACCCCGTGATTCTCCGCTAGCACCACCGTGATCGGCGTCGCTTTGTGTGACCGGTCTTCGGCTGGGTAGGCGAGATGCAAGTGCGTCGCCATCGAGCCGACGATATGGCCCCGACCTCCCGGTCTCGTCGTGTGAAATACGCGCAGTCGCTGCGGAAAATTACGTGCTGCGCGGTAACCGGAGTGCGGCCGCTCGTACACGTACGCGTCGACGCGCAGCCGGCGCCCCGGCTGGTGCCCTGCACCGGGGCAATTCGGCGCGGGTCGAACTAACGTCGTTCCGAGTGCCGTCGGGGCCGCACATCGCGCTATCCGCAGCGTCCCCGGGTGCGGTCGATGACCGGCAGCGGCGAGTAGGTCTTTCACCGGCGCCGACATGGGTCGCTCTGCGGGCCGGCATCTGCGGGTTTTCGGCATCAGGGACGGTGTTGCATACCGATGCCGCGGGGATCTGAAGGCGGCATCCTCGGGTTACTTCGAATTGGCGAATATCCATTTGTGACAGTGGTTTCGATGGCGCTGCCTGTCGGCTAGCTGGTCAGTCCGGCGGGGTGAGTGGCCGTCAGACAGGTGCTTGTCACGAGACCGGTGCGCGCTGGAGCTGTCGACGCGCTCGGAGAAGGGACTGCTCATGGCACCCATGCCCGCACCGCAGCTCCAGCAGAGAGGTCGGCGCGAAGCTCCGCCGCTACACGCAGCCCCCGAGCTCAATGGCGCGCTCCCAGGCGCGACGACCGTCAATGAGGACCATGAGCAGGCGGCCCTCGATGCAACGGTCGTGCCCGAATCTGGGTACACCGCGCGCAAATCCAAGGGTGGTATCGAAGGCCTGATCGCCAGACGAGTCGCCGCCGCTACCGCACACGCTCTCGAGGGCCCTAACCAGACATTGATGCGGGCTCAGAAGCCCGTCTGGGATGCCCTGTGCAAGTACTACTTCAGGCTTGAGACGTCCGGCTGGGAGCGACTGCCCGATGAGACCTCGCTGTTGATCGGAAATCATTCGGGAGGGTCGCTGACGATGGACGCGTGGACATTCGTGTTCGACTGGTGGCGGCGATTCGGCACCGAGCGCGTGCTGCATCCGACCGCTCACGATGTCCTGATGGCGACACCCGGCCTCGGCGACTACTTCCGCATTGCTGGGGTGATCCCGGCTTCACGCCAAGGCGTCAGTGCAGCGCTCAGCGCCGGCTGCGACGTGATCATCTGGCCTGGTGGCGACGTCGACGCGATGCGCAGTTGGCGCAGGCGCGATGAAGCGGTGCTTGGCGGGCGCATGGGCTTCGTGCGCACGGCGATCCGCTCCGGCGTGCCGATCGTCCCCGTGGCCACCGTCGGCGGCCATGACACCGCATTCGTTCTGTCAGAGGGCCGCTGGATCGCAGACGGGCTCGATCGCGTCAGCGGGCTGAAGCGAAAGCTACGTGGCTCACAGCTGCCGATCGTGCTCGGGTTCCCGTTCGGCCTGACAATCGAGACCATTCCAACGCACCTTCCGCTGCCGGCGAAGATTCGCACCGAGTTGCTGGACCCGATTCGCGTCGATCACGACCCGGAGCGGGTCAACGATCGTGCCTACGTCACCTCGATCTATCGCGAAGTCGAAAGCGCGATCCAGCACGCAATGGATCGGCTCGCCGAGCAGCGGCGCTTCCCGGTCTTTGGCTAGCCGCGACGGGATCGGCGATTCGGCAGGGTATCGGCGAAATCGAGGCGGAGCGTAACGTCGCATTCGACGGCCTCGCATCGACGGTTGCCAAACGTGAGCACACGACATACGCTTGTGAGAGATGGTAGTTCTTCCAATTGGAAGAGAGGAGCCGAAGTGTCTGACGACAACGAAGCTCGAGCGAAGCCCGAACGGCTATCGTCGAGTGCCGAGGGTGCCGCCGCGCGTTGGGGTGACAAGCATCCAGACGCAGACCCGCCGCACGCTCCGCCGTCGGACGTGCCCGAGGACGCTGACATCGTTCCGAACCGGCATTCGGCAAGCGCCGAAGCTGCCGCTCTGCGGTGGTCTGAGCAACACGGCGACGACGAGGACTAAGTCGGCGACGCAGCGAACAGCGCGCTCGCCGCGTTGGTGGACTCCGTCGGGACGGAGCTGATCGCTGACCGCCGATCCGACGGACGGCCCGCCGGTGATCACCCGTTGTCTCGTGCCAAGCGGCAGCTCTCGAACTCGAGGCGCTCGGAGACGGGCATCCTGCGCGGGCTCCGTGTCTCGAAAAGCCCCGCGTCGCGCGTCGTCGCCGACGGACCAGTTGACGCGGCGGGGTCCGCTGAGGCAGGCCTCGAGGCCTGCGCCGATTCGCCCCCCGGACGATGCGCCTGCATGCAAATGGTCGCCAACGAATACGTAGAAATCCGTCTCGACGACCCGATCAAGAGCACCTATGCTCCGATTCACGGGCTCGCGAAAAGAACGCGCGACTCGGAGCTGATGTCGGGAACGATGAGACCGCCGCGAGCCCTTGGTCGGGCGGTAACCGGGCATAGCGCCAGTGTCAGACCGCTCCACGATGGATTCCGACGACGTCGCGCGCGAAGTCGGACAGTTGCGACAGGAGATTGCCTTGATCGAACCCTTTTCGGCACGCGAGCTTCCGACCAGAGACGGCCGTGACGGATTCGGGTCGCTCGTCCGAGCGGTGATCGACACCACACGAAAGTTGCGCGCCACCCACTGGACGCCGCCTGCCTCGCCGGCCGCGACTGACCGCGCGTCCGGGCCCCGCCGTGACCGTCGCGGCGACGGGGACCCGGCGCGTTAGTCGGGATATGCCTTGCCCGAGGGCATCGTCGAGCAGTTACGAGGCGTCGATCTGCCCCGGCCCGGTCACGCGCTGTGCGCGACCGGGACCATCACCCGCTGTGCGAGCTCGACGAGCCGGCTCGAGTAGCCCCACTCGTTGTCGTACCACGCCACGACCTTGACCTGCGTGTCGTCGACGACCGACGTGAGCCCGGCGTCGAATATCGCCGAGTAGGGCGACTTGACGATGTCGGCGGACACGATCGGATCCTCGGTGTAGGCGAGGATGCCGCTCAGCGCGCCGTTGTCAGCCGCTTGCTCGAACACGGCGTTGATCTCCGCCTTGCTGGTCGGCCGCTCAGCCTCGACGGTCAGGTCGACAAGCGACCCGGTCGCCAGTGGCACGCGGACCGCGTAGCCGTGCAGGCGCCCTTCCAGCTCGGGAATCACCAAGCCAAGGGCCTTGGCGGCGCCAGTCGACGTGGGGACGATGTTGATCGCCGCCGCGCGCGCGCGGCGCAGGTCACTATGCGGACCGTCGAGGAGGTTCTGATCTCCGGTGTAAGCGTGGACGGTCGTCATCAGACCATGCTTGATGCCGATCGCCTCGTGCAGCACCTTCGACACCGGTGCCAGGCAATTCGTCGTGCAGGAGGCGTTGGACAGGACGTGGTGGCTGTCGGCGTCATAGACCTCGTCGAAGTTCACGCCCAGCACCACCGTTGCGTCCGCGGGTTCGTCGCCCTTCGCCGGTGCCGAGATGATCACCTTGCTCGCCCCTGCCTCGAGGTGCTTGGCCGCAGCCCCGCGAGTGCGGAAGCGGCCGGTGGACTCGATCACCACGTCGACCTCGAGCTCCGCCCACGGAAGCTTGACGGGGTCGGTCTCCGCAAGCGTCCGCACCGCGCGCCCATCCACTTCGATCGCGCCGTCGCCTGCGGCCACGGGCGCCGGAAAGCGCCCGAAGACCGAGTCGTAGCGCAGCAGGTGAGCCAGGGTGTCCGGGTCCACGAGGTCGTTGATCGCGACGACTTCGAGGTCGGCGTCGCGCTCATGGGCGGCGCGCAGCACGCCGCGACCGATGCGACCGAAACCGTTGATGGCTACTCGTACGGGCATTAGGTCCTCGCTTGCTCGATGTTGTCAAGGTGACTGGCGTTGCGGACGAGCGCCAGGAGCTCTTCGACCCCCGCCTCGATGCCATCCGCCAGCACGTCGATATCGGGTGTCGATTCGCTGTCGGCGATCACGCCGAAGCTGACCGATCCGTCGTAGGAGAAGATCGCGATCCCCACCGAATGCGCGGCGGCAAGCGGAACCACAGGATGCACCTCTCGCAACCGCGCGCCGAACGAGTAGAGCGGGATCTGCGGCCCCGGCACGTTGGTGATCGTCACGTTGAACAGCCGCGTCGCATACAGCGACCGTGCCAGCGCTGCATGCATGACCGGCGGGGCGAGCCCGGCCAGGTCGATCATCGCCTCCGCGCCGGTTGCGGCGCTCGACGACTTCAACCGCTCGGTCGCGGCGACGATCCGGCGATGACGCTCGCGCGCATCCTCGGTGGCCACCGGCAGCTCGACGAACAGGGAGCTGATCCGGTTGCCGAGCATCAGCCGCTCGGAGCTCTGGCGGACGTTCATCGGGACCATCGCCCGCAGGCCGCGGCGGTGGAGCTGTTCGCCGCGGTCGAGTAGCAGGCGGCGCAGGCCGGTGGTGCACACCGCTAGCACGACGTCGTTGATCGATCCCCCTAGCGCCCGGCGGATCGCCTTGAAATCCTCGAGCGGGCGATTGACGACCGCGAACCGCCTCGTCGATCCGATCGGCACGTTGAGCGAGGTGTGCGGCGCTCCGACCAGCTCGTCGCGAACGATCAGCTCGGCCAGCGCGGCCGATCGCTCGAGGGCTTCGCGTGGATGCAGCGCCGCGTGCGCACCGGCGCGCGCGACGCGCGCGCCGGCCTGGGCCACGTTCGCGATCGGCCGCGGCGGGTTGGGCACGAATGGCCGCAGGATCGAGTCGTTGGCCGATACCGGGGGCGCCGCCGGCGGGCGTTCGGGCGGGTTTGGCTCGGTATCAAGCAGCAGGTAGGCGACATCGACCGACCCCACACCGTCGACGAGGCAGTGATGGGTCTTGTGAGCGATCGCCCAGCGGCCTTCCGCAAGCCCGTCGATCAGCGCCATCTCCCACAGCGGCCGCGTCCGGTCCAGGCGATGTGAGTAGAAATCCGCCGCCCACTCGCACAGCTCCGCGTGCCCTCCCGGGGCCGGCAGGGCTACGTGGGTGATGTGGTCACGGATGCAAAAACGGTCGTCGTCCGTCCAGCGTGGCCAGGCCAACCCGCCCGTTCGGGTCGAGGAAAGCCGCTGCGAATAGCGCGGCAGCTGATCCAACCGCGCCCCGAGGTTCGCACAGACGTCCTCGATCGGCGGCGCCCCACCCCCCGGCACCGGGTCGAACACGCTCACGGCACCGATGCTCATCAGCGCGCCTTCGTCATGCTGCTCGAGCTCGAGAAAGGTCGCGTCGAGCGCCGTCAGGGTGTCGGACATACCCGGAACCTACGGGCCGCCTGTCGGCGCACCATCGGGGCCAGAGCACGAACGCGATCAGTACTTTCCCGAACGGCGAGCGTCCGGCACCCGGATGCGCGGCTCGATTCCTGACGCGAGACTGCCGGCCAGGTGATGAGGACACTTCGAGCACTCGGCGACCTACAGGGCAAGCGCGTGCTCGTGAGGGTCGACTTCAACGTGCCCCTTGACCACGGCACCGTCGCCGACGACACTCGGATCCAAGCGGCGCTGCCGACGATCGAAGAGCTGCGGCGGCGAGGCGCGAGGCTGGTGCTCGTCTCCCACCTCGGGCGCCCGAAGGATCGCGAGCCCGAACTGTCGCTGCGGCCGGTGGCCGATCGCCTCACCGAGCTGACCGCCGCAAACGTCGCGCTGGCGCCGACCGTGGTCGGCCAGGAGGTCCGCGCGCTCGTCGACGGCCTCCAACCCGGTGACGTGCTCATGCTCGAAAACGTGCGCTACGAGCCGGGCGAGACGAGCAACGACGCCGAGCTGGCAGCCGCGCTGGCCGCGCTGGTCGACGTATATGTGGACGACGCGTTCGGCGCGGCCCATCGCGCCCACGCCTCCACCGAGGGCGTCGCCCACCTCATCCCCGAGCGGGCCGCCGGCTTGTTGCTCGAGCGCGAGGTCAGCGAGCTCTCGCACGTCCTCGAAGATCCCGCTCGCCCGATGGTCGCGGTGCTCGGCGGTGCCAAGGTCTCGGACAAGATCGTGGTGATCGACCGCTTCCTGCAACTAGCCGACAGCCTGCTAATCGGCGGCGCCATGTGCTTCCCGTTCCTCGCCGCCCGGGGGCACTCGGTCGGTGCCTCTCTGTGTACGCCGGGGGACGTCGAGCTGGCCGCGCGAGCGCTCGAATCCGCCCGGCACGCCCGGGCCGAGCTGCAGCTGCCGGTAGACCTCGTGGCCGGTGAGCGTCTTGCCGCCGACGCCGAGGCGCGAGCGATCAACGGCGTCGAGGTGCCGGCCGGGTGGATCGGCCTCGACATCGGCCCGCGCACCGCCGACCGCTACGCGGACGTGATCGCGCGCGCGGGCACCGTGTTTTGGAACGGCCCCATGGGCGTGTTCGAGCTGGCTCCGTTCGCGGCGGGCACGCGCGCGGTGGCGGCGGCCGTCGCCGCCGCGCCTGGCACGACCGTCGTGGGCGGGGGCGACTCGGTGTCCGCGCTGCGCAGCTTGGGCCTGACCGACAAGATCACGCATGTCTCGACCGGCGGCGGAGCCTCGCTTGAGCTGATCGAGGGAAAGCAGCTGCCGGGCGTGGAGGTTCTGGGCGACCGCGAGACTCGCGAGCGGTCCGCGGCCGCCGAGGCCGCGGGCTGATGGCCTCTTGGCCCGATGGTCTGGTGCCGGCTCGCCGCGCCGTGTTGATCGTCCTGGACGGCTGGGGGATCGCGCCGGACGGTCCCGGCAACGCGATCGCCCGGGCTCACACGCCGGTGTTCGACCGGCTGTGGGCGAGCTATCCACACGCGCGTCTGGAGGCTTCGGGCCGCGCGGTCGGGCTTCCGGACCACCAGATGGGTAACTCCGAGGTCGGGCACCTCACATTGGGGGCGGGCGCGGTCGTGATGCAGGATCTGACCCGCATCGACGACGCCGCCCGCAGCGGCCGGCTGGCCGAGAACCCGGTGCTCCGAGACGCGATGGCGACCGCCGCGCGCGTCCATCTGATCGGACTGGTGTCCGACGGAGGCGTGCACTCCGGCTTCAAGCACCTCGAGGCGCTGATCCGACTCGCCGCGAAGCTGCAGGTGCAAGACCTCGTACTGCACGCCTTCACCGACGGCCGCGACACGCTGCCGACCTCGGCCGCCGGCTACCTCGAGGCGGTCGACGGCTGGATGTCAGACGCGGGAGCCGGGCGGATCGGCTCGGTCGTCGGGCGCTACTACGCGATGGATCGCGACCGGCGCTGGGACCGGATCCAGCTCGCCTACGACCTGCTCGTGCACGGCCGCGCGCAGCACCGGGCCGACTCGGGCGCGGACGCCGCACGCGACGCCTACGCCCGAACAGAGACCGATGAGTTCATCACGCCGGTGCTCGTGGGCGACGAGGCGCGCATCCGCCCGGGCGACTCCGTCATCGCGTTCAACTTCCGCCCCGATCGGATGCGCGAGATCACGCACGCGCTCGCCGATCCGGAGTTCGGAGAGATCGATCGCGGCGGCGTCGCACCGGTCGAGCACTACGTCGCGATGACGCGCTACGAGGATGACTTCCCGTATCCGGTCGCGTTCGCGCCCGAGCATCCGACGACGACCCTGCCGGTCGTGCTCGCCCAGGAGCGGTTGCGACAACTGCATGTCGCCGAGACCGAGAAGTACGCCCACGTGACCTATTTCTTCAACGGCGGCGAGGAGGAGCCGTGCGAGGGCGAGCGGCGCGTGCTGGTCCCGTCAGCGCGGGACGTCCCGACCTACGACTACAAGCCGGAGATGAGCGCGCCGCAGATCGCCGCCTCGTTCGTCGACGCGTGGCGCAGCGACTCCCCCGCGTTCGGAGTGATCAACTTCGCCAACGCGGACATGGTCGGTCACACGGGCGTCATCGACGCCGCCATGCACGGGATCCACACAGTCGATGAGTCCCTGGCGCACGTCATCGAGGCCGTGCACGCCTCCGGCGGCACGTGCCTCATCACCGCCGACCACGGCAACGCCGAGCACATGCTCGAGGAGGACGGCAGCCCCAACACCGCCCATTCGACCAACCCGGTGCCGCTGATCGTCACAGCGCCGGGCCTGACACTTCGCGACGGGGGCGTCCTCGGCGACGTTGCGCCCACCGTCCTGGAGCTCCTGGCGATCGAGCAGCCGAACGCGATGACTGGGCGATCGCTGATCGCCGCCGCCGCGGCGACGACCGTTGCCTCAGGCCACGGCGAGCGCGCCTGAGCCGGCAAACCGCGCCCGCGTGCCGAGCTCCTCCTCGATCCGCAACAGCTGGTTGTACTTGGCCACCCGTTCGCTGCGGGCCGGCGCACCGGTCTTGATCTGACCCACGCCGGTGGCGACCACCAGGTCGGCGATGAACGTGTCCTCGGTTTCGCCCGAGCGGTGGGAGATGACCGCTCGGTAGCCGGCCTCCTTGGCGAGGGCGATCGTGTCGAGCGTCTCGGTCAGCGTCCCGATCTGGTTGAGCTTGATCAGGATCGCGTTGGCCACTGCGCGCTCGATCCCCTCACGCAGGATCGCGGGGTTGGTGACAAACACGTCGTCGCCGACGAGCTGCATGCGGCTGCCGAGCCGTTCGGTGAGCTTGCCCCAACCATCCCAGTCGGCCTCGGCCATGCCGTCCTCCAACGACACCACCGGGTAGCTTTCGGGGATCCTCGCCCAGTACTCGACCATCTCCTCAGACGAGAGCGACCGGCCCTCGGCGGCGAGCACGTAGCGGCGGTCCTTGAAGAACTCGCTGGCGGCGGGATCCAGGCAGATTGCGACGTCATCGCCCGGGACATAGCCGGCGCTCTCGATCGAGCTCACGAGCAGCTCCAGGGGAGCCTCGTTGGAGTCGAGCGCCGGCGCGAATCCCCCCTCGTCTCCGACTCCCGTCCCCAACCCTCGGCGCTTCAGCGTGCGTTGGAGCTCGTGGTAGACCTCGGCGCCGATCCGAAGTGCCTGCGCAAACGACACCGCTCCGACCGGCGCGATCATGAACTCCTGAAAGTCGACCGGGTTGTCGGCGTGAACGCCGCCGTTGAGCACGTTCATCATCGGCACCGGCAGCAGCGTCGCGTCGGCCCCGCCCAGGTATCGCCACAACGGCTCGGCGGCGTCGGCCGCCGCGGCGCGAGCCACCGCCATCGAGACGCCGAGCAGCGCGTTGGCTCCCAGCCGCGACTTGCCGTCGGTCCCGTCGAGCGCGATCAGCGACTCGTCGAGGCCGCGCTGGTCGGTCGCGTCGCGGCCGCTCGCGAGGTCGGCTATCTCGCCGTTGACATTGGCCACCGCGCGAGTGACGCCCTTGCCCCCGAACGGGGGCTCGCCGTCCCTCAGCTCCAGCGCCTCGCGGGACCCGGTCGACGCCCCGGAAGGCACCGCGGCGCGGCCCAGTGCGCCGCTGGAGAGCCGGACGTCCACCTCGACGGTCGGGTTGCCTCGGCTGTCGAGGATCTGGCGGGCGTGTACGTGTTCGATCTTGCTCATCGTCAGCTCACCAATCGCGATCAGTGAACGATCTGCTGCTCGTACACGCGCACGAAATGCAGGTAGTTCTCGGCGATCTGCGACGCCGCCGTCTCGCGATCGAGCCCGTCGGCAAGAAAGCCCTTCAGCGCGTCCCACCAGATCGACCGCCCGATCGCGAAGCCGATGAACCCGTCGACCGGCGCGGCCTGCTGGAGCCACTGCTCGACCTTCTCGGTCGACGCGCCGCGGCCGAGCAAGACGCATGTGACTCCGTCACGACCGGAACCCGACCGCGCCTGCTCCGCCAGCATCGCCGCGTCGGACCGCTCGTCGACGCCTTCGATCTTCCACACGTCGACCTCAACCCCGGCGTTCTGGATCGCTTCGATCGACCGCCGCATCAGCTCGGGGCGCAACTCGGCGTCGTAGCGGCCGGTGTCGCCGCCCACCGCCGCGAGCTGCTCATCGGTGGCGGGCACGAGCAGCTCGAACAGGAACTTGCGATCGTTGTCGTGCAGCCAGTCCGCCAACCGCTTGAGGCGCTCGAGCTGGCGCCTGTTCGTGTCGGCGTCGTCGTCCGGGTTGTAGCGGACCAGGACCTTCGCGAAGTCCGGGTCGAACGACTCGACATGCGCTGCGAACTCATCGCCGTACTGGAAGTCGAACTCATCCTGGCCGGACTTCTCGACGGGCATCGCCAGCTTCAGCCCGTGTTCACGCGCGTGTGAAGGGATGTCCGAGCCGAACTGTTCGTCGACGAGCACGCCGGTCGCACCGGCCTCGGCGCCTTGCTGGACCGCCTTCAGCATGCCCTCGAAGATCAGTCGTTTGGCGTCGGCGATCGTCTCTGTCTGGTCGGGCGTCGGGTCGCCCTGGATCCTGAACATCTTCTTCTGAAACGACCCCCGATGGTCGAAGGCAAGTATGTACAGGGGGCCTGCGTAACCCAGCGTCGCCATGTCAATCCTCATTTTCTTCGTATTCACCCGAACAGAACGCCCAGCCGCTCGTACTCCTCGGCCGGCACTCGGCGCACTTCCGCGACCGCCTCGGCCAGCGCTACCAGCTTGATCTCGGTTCCCTGCAACGAGGTCATCATTCCCCAGGCGCCGTCGTGCGCGGCCTGTATCGCCGCCAATCCCAGCCGTGTCGCGAGCACGCGGTCAAAAGCTGTCGGCGTTCCTCCCCGTTGCACGTGTCCGAGCACCGTGGCGCGGGTCTCATAGCCGGTCCGTGTCTCGATCTCCTGCTCCAGCCGAGTGCCGATCCCTCCCAGCCGGGGGTGGCCGAACTCGTCGACGCCGCCGGTCAACACTTCCATCGTTCCCGCCTTCGGCGTCGCCCCCTCGGCGGCGACGACGATCGAGAAGTAACGCCCACGGGCGTGGCGGCGCTCGATCAGCCTGCACACCTCGTCGATGTCAAACGCGATCTCGGGGATCAGGATGACGTCGGCGCCGCCGGCGATCCCGGCGTGCAGCGCAATCCAGCCGGCGCTTCGTCCCATCACCTCCACCACCAGGATCCGGTGGTGACTCTCCGCCGTCGTGTGCAGGCGGTCGATCGCCTCCGTCGCGATCTGCAGGGCGGTGTCGAACCCGACCGTGACATCCGTGGCGCCGAGGTCGTTGTCGATCGTCTTCGGCACGCCGATCCCGTTCACGCCGTCCTGGTGCAGCCGGTTGGCGACCCCCAGCGTGTCCTCGCCACCGATCGCGATCAACGCATCCACCTGCAGTTGCGCGAGCGTCTCGCGCACAAGCCGCACGCCGTCGTCGCGCTTGTACGGATTCGTCCGCGAGCTGCCGAGGATCGTGCCGCCGCGCGGCAGGATCCCACGGGTCGCCTCGATGTCCAGATCGACGTACGAGCTTTCCAGCACGCCTCGCCACCCGTCGCGGAACCCGATCAGCTCGTCGCCGAAGCTGTCGATCCCACCCCGCACGACAGCGCGGATGACCGCGTTGAGGCCCGGACAGTCGCCACCGCCGGTGAGCATTGCGATCCGCATGTCAGATCCCCGCGAGCTCGAGCGGCGCGGACATCACGGGTCTGTCCGCGTCACGAAGTGGACGCCCTCGAGACCTTCGAGCGAGAAGCTGTCGGTCGCTCCGCGTGAGACCTCGAGCGTGAGGTGGGGCCTGCCCCAGCGCTCGAACTGCTCGGAGTCGATGTAGAACGGTGAGCCGGCGACGTCGCCGAGGTGCACGTCGTGCGGGCCGAGCGGGAGTTCGCCCTGTTTGAGGCAGACCGGGGAGCTGC
>DASSGR010000216.1:0-32065 GCA_035693425.1 Solirubrobacteraceae bacterium | reverse complement strand
GCGAACGGGATTCTGATGGCCTACCAAGGCAGCACCGAGGCCGGCCAGGCAGTCGCCGACGCGATCTTCGGCAAGATCGACCCGAGCGGCAAGCTGCCGATCAGCTGGCCGTCCGACGCCGCTGCGCCGGGCGGGGACTTCAACGGCACCGCACCCTCACCGCTGGGCGACCAGCCGAAGTTCTTCGACCAGCTACCGGGCACCGGATCCGGGCAGGGGCACGCCTACAACCCGCTCTACCCGTTCGGGTTCGGCCTGTCCTACACCACGTTCACGACGAGTAACCTCTCGGTGACACCGAGTGTTTCCCGCCACGGCACGGCGACCGCGACGTTCACGGTCAGCAACAAAGGAACTCGGAGCGGGACCGACATCGTTCCCGTCTACGTGTCCCAGCCGGTCAGCAGCGTGGTCGTGCCTCAGCAGAGGTTGGTCGGATTCACGCGGGTCACGGTCGACCCCGGCCAGTCCAAGACAGTTGACGTCTCATTCCCGGTCTCCACGCTCGGCGAGACGCAGGGAGACATCAACGCGTCCGGACCACCGACTGTCGAGCCAGGCAGTTATCTCGTCCAGTTGAACAAGAACGTCACGATGCCGTACCAGGCCGCCGCGTCAGCACCATTCACCATCCACTGATTCACTAACGCGGATTAGGCGCGGCGGGTCTCCGGGCCCGCCGTGCCGGTCCGCTACACCGGGTCGGTGAACTGCGCCGGCTGCTTCCGCAGCCCGGCCGTGACTGCGGCCAGCTGGTTGGGCGAGCCGATCAGCGAGCTCTGGATCTCGGCCTCCAGCGCCAGCGTCTCGTCGGCGAGGCCGGTCCACGCGGCGTTGAACAGCCGCTTGGCGCCGCGGATCGCGTCCGGCGACTTGCTCGCGATCTCGGCGGCGAGCTCGAGCGCGGCCGCCAGCGGGTCGTCGGTCACGCGTGTGACCAGGCCGAGGCGCTGGGCCTCGGCGCCGTCGATCAGGCGGCCGGTGAAGGTCAGCTCCTTGGCCACGTCGATCCCCACCAGCCGCGGGAGTGTGCGGGTGATCGACATGTCGGGGATCAGGCCCCACTTGACCTCCATCACCGACAGCCGCGCGTCGGGCGTGGCGATCCTGATGTCGGCGGCGAGCGCGATCTGCAGGCCGCCACCGAAGCAGTTGCCGTGGAGCGCCGCGATCACCGGCACCGGCAGCCGCAGCCAGTCGTACGCCGTGCGCTGAAACCAGTTGGGGGGCTCCTCGCGCAGCGGCGCGACGATCGCGTCGATCCCGGCGTCGCTCGAGACGAGGCTCGCCAGATCCAGCCCCGAGCAGAAGCTCGCGCCCTCACCGTGCAGCACCACCGCGCGCACGCCCGGTTCGCTCGACAGGCGCTCGGCGGCGGCGATGATCCCCTCGAACATCGCGCGGTCGAGCGCGTTGTGCTTAGCGGGCCGCGCGAGTGTGACGGTGGCGACGTGGTCGTGGACGTCGATGCGGACGCGTTCCTCGCTCATCGCGGGCCAGGTTAGTCGAGCAACTCGACTGGGTCGCCGACGCGGATCTCGCCCTCCTCGAGGACCTCGCCGTAGACGCCGAACGGCAGCGGCTCGGTGGAGTCCACGGTCCCGCGGTAGCTGCGCAGCATGTCGAGCGTGGGCAGGTCGATCTCGCCCGTTTCGGGGTCGCGGCTGGTCGTCAGGCACCGGCCCACGTTGCCGCCCCACATGACCACCGCGCCTCCGATGCGCGTCGCCCGCCCCAGCCACCTGTCCTCTTCATGGGCGCCGACCCCATCGATCTCGATCAGCATCCGAAAGCGGCGCCAGTCGATGCCGTGGGCGCCGTTCTCCTGCGCCAACCGCGCCAGCGAGGCTCGCGAGATCAGCGATGCGACCCCCATCGACCCCCGGTCGATCGCGGACGCCCGTGCCGCGACGAGCTCGAGCGGCTGGCCGGCGTAGTCGCTGAGCGCCCGCGAAAACGGGCCCTCCAGCAACCGCCCGCTGTCGGTGACCGAGAAGAACTTGGTCTCCACCTCCTCACCGAGGCGGACATCGTCCTCGACGGTCGTGCCGTCGGGGAACATCAGCGTGAGCCGCGGATCGACGTACTCGGCGACGATCGCGTTCAGCTCGCCGAGCCGCTTGCCGTTGATCAGGTGCCGGCGGCGATCGACTATGTAGAAGCGCCGGTTGTCGCGAACGCCGGTCCGCCCCAGCTCGATCTTGTCGACCTCCTGGAGGCGCGTGCTCTTGACGGGCGTGATCGACAGCGCTGTGACCGTGATCGGCATTGACCCAGACTCTACGGGGTGGATAACACGACAATCGCGACGATTCGGCCGAGGTGATCCGTGTGAAGCACCGCATACGGTGGTCAGCACGGATCACCTCGGCTTCGGAAGGCCGATTGACGTGATACCCCCCGGACGCGCCGTCTCCAATGGGCCGTTGACGTTCGGCCCTGCGCTAGCGGGCTTTCAGCCTACGCCGCAGCCTGCTCGGCCCAGTCGCGATACAGCTCCCAGTAACGGCCTTCGGCCTCGATCAGCTCCTCGTGGGTCCCCGACTCGACGATCTGGCCATGCTCGAGGACCACGATCCGCCCGGCGTGCCGGATCGTGGACAGGCGGTGGGCGATCACGATCGCGGTCCGCCCGGCGACCAGCCGCCGCATGCCCTGCTCGATCAGGCTCTCGGTGTGCACGTCGACGTTCGACGTCGCCTCGTCGAGCAGCAGGATCCGGGGATCGGCCACAAGCGCCCTGGCAAACGCCAGCAGCTGCCGCTGTCCCGCCGACAGCTGAATCCCGCGCTCGCCGACCTGGGTGTTGTATCCGTCCTCGAGCGCCTCGATGAAGTGCTCGGCTCCGACCGCGCGAGCGGCGGCCGAGATCTCCTCGTCGGTCGCCGACGGCCGCCCGAACGCGATGTTCTCGCGCACCGTGCCGCTGAACAGGAAGCCCTCCTGCGGGACGATCCCAAGCTGCGACCGAAGCGATTGCGCCGAGACGCTGCGCAGATCGTGCCCGTCGATCATCACGCGCCCCTCTGTCGGGTCATAGAAGCGCGCCACGAGCTTGGCGAACGTCGACTTGCCGGCGCCAGTCGCGCCCACCAGCGCAACGGTTTGACCGGCCGGCACAGCCAGGTCGATGTCGCGCAAGGCCCACTCGCCGGCCTCGTCGGTGCCGTACCTGAACGAAACGTGGTCGAGCTGCAGCTCGCCTCGCACGTGCGGCAGCGTGAGCGCGTCCTCGGCGTCCGAGAGGTCCGGCTGCTCGTCGAGCAGCTCGAAGATCTTGTCGAGCGCGGCCATCCCGGACTGGTAGGTCGTGTAGAGCTGCGAGAGGTTCTGGATCGGGTCGAAGAAGTTGTTCAGCGCCGCGATGAATGCGAACACCACGCCGGTGGAGGTGTGGCCATTGATCGCCTCGATTCCGCCGATCACGAGGATCTCCACGGTGACCAGCGCCGACAGGAACTCAACTGCCGGGAAGTACGCCGCGTTCAGGTTGACCGTCGTCATGTTCGCTGCGCGGTTCTCATCGTTGAGCTCCGCGAAGCGCGCGATGTGCTTGGGCTCCTGGCCGAACGCCCGCACCACCCGGATCCCGGACAGGCTCTCCTGCAGGTAGCCGGTGATCGATGCGATCTTCTCGCGCGTGAGCCGATAGGCGTCCGCGGAGGCGATCCTGAAGACGAAGGCCCCGACCGCGAGCACCGGCAGCGCCAGGAACGTCAGCAGCGCCAGGTGCGGGTCGAGCGCGAACAGGATCACAACCACGCCGATCAGCGTCAGGCCGGACTGGAAGAGCGTCGCGATCCCGTCCTCAACGAGCTGGTCGAGCGCCTCAACGTCGTTGGTCAGCCGCGAGATGATGACGCCGGCCCGGTTTCGCGAGTAGAAGCCGATCGAGAGCTGCTGCAGGTGCGAGAACAGCTGCACGCGCAGATCCTGCAGCGCGCGCTGTCCGACCCATCCGACCAGGTAGGTCTGAACGGCTGAGGCGATCACGTAGATCACCGCCGACGCCAGGAACGCCACCACGATCAGGTCCAGCGCGCCGACGTCGTGGGTGCGGATGCCATCGTCAATCGCGAGCTTGGCCAGGGGCGCGGGAGCCAGCGCCGCCGCCGTCGCCACGACCAGCGAGACGAACATCGCTGTGACGCGCCAGCGGTAGGGGCGCAGCAGGTCGATCAGCCCGCGGAGCTTGCGTCCCCGGCCGCCCGTCTGGCGCATGCGGCGGCGGATGTCGTTCATGCGGCTCACAGGCCCACCGCCCGTGCTTCGTGCGGCTTGCGCGTCATGAACACCTGATCGGGCATTCCCTTCTCGACGATCTCGCGGTACAACGGCGAGCTGTCCAGCAGCTCGTCGTGGCTGCCCTGTGCTGAGATCCGGCCGTCCTCGAGCACGACGATCTCGTCCGCCAGCGCAATCGTGGACAGCCGGTGGGCGATCACGAACGTGGTCCGGGCGATCATCAGCTCGCGCAGCGCGAGCTTGATCTCCTGTTCGGTGGAGGCGTCGACCGACGAGGTCGCGTCGTCGAGGATCAGGATCCGCGGGTTGGCGGCGATCGCGCGCGCGATCGCGATCCGCTGTCGCTGTCCTCCCGAGAGCGTCAGCCCGCGCTCGCCGATCAGAGTGTCGTAGCCCTGAGGCAGATCGCGGATGAACGAGTCTGCCTGGGCCGCACGGGCCGCGTCCTCGACCTCCTCGCGTGTCGCGTCGGGGCGGGCGTAGGCAATGTTTTCGTGCACGGTCGCTGAGAACAGGAACGGGTCGTCTGAGACGGTCGCGATCTCGTGGCGCAGGCTCACCAGGTCCACCGACCTGACGTCGGCGCCGTCGATATAAACGGCGCCCTCGGTCACGTCATACAGACGGGGCAGCAGCGAAACGAGCGCGGTCTTTCCGGAGCCCATCGCGCCCACCAGCGCCACGGTCTGGCCGGCGTCCACTTCGAGATCGATGTCGCTGAGCGCCGGATGCCGCGTACCGTCGAATGTCAGGCTGACTCCGCTCAGCTTCACGTGACCGTGACCGGGCGGGAGCTCCGGCGCCGACGCGGGGCTCGTGATCTGCGGCTCCCGGTCCAGCACCTGGAAGATGCGCGCGCCCGAGGCGGTGGCGCGCTGAGCGGCGCTCAGCATGTAGCCGAGCGTGCGCATGGGGGAGATCAGGATCAGCAGGTACGCGTAGAAGGCCGTGAACTGGCCGAGCGTGAGCGTGCCGTGGATGACCTGGCGGCCGCCGACGAACAGGATCAGCGCCAGCCCGATGTTCGGCAAGAAGCTGATCAGCGGGCCGTAGAGCGCCTGGATCTTGGTCGCGTAGATGGCCTGGTCGAACACGCGCGCGACCGAGCCGCGGAAGCGAGCCAGCTGCCGGTGCTCCTGGGCGAAGGCCTTGACGACACGCACGCCGGAGATGTTCTCCTCGGCCTCCGCCGTCAGCTCGGCGATCCGCTGCTGCACCTCCTGCAGCGCCGGCCGCGATCGGCGGCCGTAGCTGAATGCAATCAGCACAACGAACGGCAGCGGCGCCAGCGCGAGCGCCGCGAGTCCCGGCTGCAGCGCGAACATCGCGACGGCGGCGAGCAGCAGCGACAGCAGCGACTGCGCGATGTAGATCAACCCATAGCCGAGGAAGAACCGGACTGCCTGCAGGTCGACGGTCGCGCGCGACATCAGCTGACCGGTCTGCTGGCGGTCGAAGAACGAGAGCTCGAGCTCCTGGAGGCGCGCGTAGAGGAGGTTGCGCAGGTCGACCTCGACCCCGAGGGAGACCCGCCCGGCCACCAGTCGGCGAAAGACGCTCAGGCCCAGTCGGGCTAGGCCGGCGGCCCCGATCGCAATCGCCCAGACCCACAGCCCGTGATGGTCGTGGTCGCGGATCGCATCGATCGCGCGACCGGTGAGGTACGGGATCAGTACCGTCGCACCCATCGCGCCGAAGGCGAAAGCAAACGACCAGGTGACGCCCCGCTTGTAAGGCTGCAGAAAGCCGAGCAGTCGCCGGAAGATGAGCATACTTCATAAAGTATAGTTACTCACGGGAGCGCAGGCGTCGGCGGCCATTTGGCGCAGTGCCAGCAGCAATTAGCAGAACGCCAACAACTGGTACGATCGAGTTTCAGCTACTAGGAGCCCGAACATGAGCAACAGCGAAGCCTTGGTGTTCGACGCGATCCGCACCCCGCGTGGCCGGGGCAAGGTCAACGGGTCGCTCCACACCGTCAAGCCGGTCGACCTCGTCGTCGGCCTGATGCACGAGACGCTCGTCCGCAACGAGCGCCTGGACCCCAACCGCGTAGATGACGTCGTCCTCGGCTGTGTCTCGCCGGTCGGCGACCAGGGCGCCGACATCGCCAAGACCGCGGCGATCAAGGCCGGCCTGCCTCCGACTGTTGCCGGCGTTCAGCTCAACCGGTTCTGCGCCTCGGGGCTCGAGGCCGTCAACATCGCGGCCCAGAAGGTCGCCTCCGGCTGGGAGGACCTGGTGCTGGCCGGCGGGGTCGAGTCGATGTCCCGCGTCCCGATGGGCTCGGACGGAGGCGCGTGGGCGATGGACCCCGAGACCAACTACGACACCTCTTTCATCCCCCAGGGGATCAGCGCCGACCTGATCGCGACGATCGAGGAGTTCAGCCGCGAGGACGTCGACGCGTACGCGGCGCGCTCGCAGGAGCGCGCAGCCGCTGCCCAGGCCGAAGGCAAGTTCAACGACTCGGTGATCCCGGTGCGCGACATCAACGAGCACGTGGTGCTCGAGAAGGACGAGCACATCCGTACGGGGACCACGGTTGAGTCGCTCGCGGGCCTGAAGCCGTCGTTCGCCGGGATCGGCGAGATGGGCGGGTTCGACGCGGTGGCGCTGCAGAAGTACCACTGGGTCGAGAAGATCGAGCACGTCCACACCGCCGGTAACTCGTCGGGCATCGTCGACGGCGCCGCGCTGATGGTGATCGGAAACGAGGAGACCGGACGCGAGCAGGGACTGCAGGCGAAGGCGCGGATCCTCGCCACAGCAGTCTCGGGCGCCGACCCGACGATCATGCTCACCGGTCCGGCACCGGCCAGCCGTAAGGCGCTGGCGAAGGCCGGCCTGACCGTGGATGACCTCGACCTGGTCGAGATCAACGAGGCGTTCGCCGCGGTCGTGTTGCGGTTCGTCCGCGACATGGGCCTGGACATTGACAAGGTCAACGTCAACGGCGGCGCGATCGCGATGGGCCACCCGCTCGGGGCGACCGGGGCGATGATCCTCGGAACGCTAATCGACGAGCTGCACCGGACCGGCGGCCGCTACGGCCTGGCGACGCTGTGCGTCGGCGGCGGCATGGGAATCGCGACCGTTGTGGAGGCGCTGTAAATGGCTGAGAGCACTTCAACGATCCGCTGGGACAAGGACGACGACGGGATCGTCGTCCTCACACTCGACGATCCGAACCAGTCGGCGAACACGATGAACGCCGCCTACGCGGCGTCGATCAGGGCGACCGTCGACAGGCTCGAGGCGGAGAAGGACCAGATCACGGGAGTCGTGATCACCTCGGCCAAGAAGACGTTCTTCGCCGGCGGAGACCTTCACGACCTGCGCAAGGCCACCAAGGACCAGGCCGAGGAGATCTCTGAGTTCGTACGCGAGGGCAAGGCGGTGCTCCGCCGTCTCGAGACGCTCGGCAAGCCGGTCGTCGCCGCGATCAACGGCGCCGCGCTTGGCGGCGGCCTGGAGATCTGCCTGGCGTGCCACCACCGGATCGCGCTCGATGATCCCTCGGTCCAGCTCGGGTTCCCCGAGGTTCAGCTCGGGCTGCTGCCCGGCGCCGGTGGCGTCGTGCGCTCGGTGCGGATGCTTGGCATCGCCAACGCGCTGCTGTCGTTGCTGCTCCAGGGCCAGCGTCACCGGCCGGCGCAGGCCAAGGAGCTCGGGATCGTCGACGAGCTCGTGTCGACGCGCGAGGAGCTGGTGCCCGCAGCCAAGGCGTGGATCAAGGCCAACCCCGATGCGTCGGTCCAGCCGTGGGACGCCGAGGGCTACAAGATCCCCGGCGGGACGCCTTCCAACCCCAAGTTCGCGCAGAACCTGCCGGCATTCCCGGCCAACCTCCGCAAGCAGCTCAAGGGCGCCAACTATCCCGCTCCGCACCACATCATGGCCGCGGCCGTGGAGGGCGCCCAGCTCGACTTCGACAACGCGATCGAGGTCGAGGGGCGCTACTTCGTCGACCTCGTGACGAGCCAGGTCGCCAAGAACATGATCCAAGCGTTCTTCTTTGACATGCAACGCGTCAACGGCGACCGCGACCGTCCCGACGGGATCGACACGTTCGCACCGGAGAAGATCGTCGTGCTCGGTGCGGGCATGATGGGCGCGGCGATCGCCTACGTGTGCGCCAAGGCGGGCCTTCAGGTCGTGCTCAAGGACGTGTCGCTCGAGGCGGCTCAGCGCGGCAAGGGCTACTCGGAGAAGCTCGTCGCCAAGGCCGTGGAGCGCGGACGCTCCACCCAGGAGAAGGGCGATGAGCTGCTCTCCCGGATCACCCCGAGCGCCGACCCGGCCGACGCCGACGGCGCGACGATCGTGATCGAGGCCGTGTTCGAGGATCCCACCGTCAAGGCGGAGGTCTTCAAGGAGATCGAGCCGCATCTCGCGCCCGACGCGCTGCTGGGCTCCAACACCTCGACCCTGCCGATCACCGGCCTCTCCGAGAACGTCTCGCGGCCCGACGACTTCATCGGCCTGCACTTCTTCAGCCCGGTGGACAAGATGCCGCTGCTGGAGATCATCAAGGGCGAGAAGACGTCCGACGAGACGCTGTATCGGGCGCTCGACGTTGCGAAGCTGATCAAGAAGACCCCGATCGTCGTCAACGACAGCCGCGGGTTCTTCACCAGCCGCGTGATCGGCACCTTCATCAACGAGGGGATCGCGATGCTGCTCGAAGGGATTCCCGCGGCGACGATCGAGCAGGCATCGTCACAGGCCGGCTACCCGGCGCCGGTGCTTCAGCTCTCCGACGAGCTCAACCTCAAGCTGATGCGCAAGATCCGCGACGCCACCAAGGCGGCCGTCAACGGCGGCGGCGGACCATGGGCGGGCCACCCGGCCGAGGAGGTCATCGACCGGATGCTGGACGAGTTCAACCGTCCCGGCAAGCTCGAGGGCGCCGGCTTCTACGAGTACGCCGACGGCAAGCGCACCGGCCTTTGGAAGGGGTTGCGTGACGCGTTCCCGGTCAAGGGCGACCCGTCGGAGATCTCGCTGCGCGAGCTCGAGGAGCGGATGCTGTTCGTCGAGGCGCTCGAATCGGTCAAGTGCCTGGACGAGCGCGTGATCGAGTCGGTCGCCGACGCCAACATCGGCTCGATCATGGGGATCGGGTTCCCGGCGTGGAGCGGGGGCGTGCTCCAGTACATCAATGGCTACCAGCACCCCGAGCACGGGACCGGGCCGGCCGCGTTCGTGGCCCGGACGCGGGAGCTCGCGGCCAAGTACGGCGACCGCTACGAGCCGCCGGCCTCGCTCGTCGAGCTCGCCGAGCGCGGCGAGGTCTACAGCGACGAGACAGCTGCGCTGACGGCCGCGTAGACAGCCGGGGGTCTGCGTGCCATCTCCTGATGCCCCGCGGGCCCGGCTGGATCACGACCGGCGCCGGCGCCAGATCCTGGACTGCGCCGCCAGCCTCCTGGCGGCGCGGCCCTACGGCGAGGTTTCGATGGAGGACGTTGCGGCGGCTGCGGGTGTGACCCGCGGCCTGCTGCACCACTACTTCGGCACCAAGCGCGATCTACACCTCGAGCTGATGCGCGACATGCTGCGCGCGATCCCGGTGCCCGTGCCCGAGTTCGTGCAGGGGGTCACGCCCGACCAGCGCCTGGCTGAGAGCGTCGACCGCTGGCTCGACGCGATCTGGCACAACCGTCGTATGTGGCTCGCCACGCTCGGCGGCGCCGGGCTCGGTCGCGATCCCGAGGCCGAGCGGATCTGGGACCGAGCACGCGATGCCAGCGTCGACAGCATGATCGGGGTCCTCGGTCTGGGCCCCGCTACCCTCGCTTCTGACGCGCTGCGGGGGCTGTTGCGGTCATACGCCGCGTTTGCTGAGACAGCCACTCGCGAGTGGCTCGAGCACAAGCGGTTCACGCGCGAGCAGATGCACGCGTTGTTGACCTCAACTTTGGCGGGCCTCGTCACCGAGGTGCTGCCGCTGATCGAACAGAAAGAGAACGCAGTTACATGACAGTTTTCGAGGAGGACGCCCGCGGCAAGATCTCGCGCCGGCGTCTGATCGCCGGTGCTGTGGCGGCCGGTGCGGCCGCCGCGGTTCCTTCGTCCGCGCGCGCTGATGGCGCCGCGCAATCCAGCAGCGTCGACGTGGTCGTCGTCGGCGCCGGCTTCGCCGGGCTGACCGCGGCGCGCAAGCTCCGGCGGGCCGGTCACTCCGTCGTCGTGCTCGAGGCGCGCGAGCGCGTCGGCGGCCGCGTGTGGAATCACGATCTCGGCGGTGGCACGGTCACCGAGCGGGGCGGGACATTCGCGGGTCCCACCCAGAACCGCGTGCTCGCGCTCGCCCGCGAGCTCCGCGTCGGCAAGTTCAACACCTACGACAAGGGCGACAACGTGTATGTCGCCGACGGCGCTCGTTCCACCTACAGCGACACCGGCATCACGGGCACGGCACCGCCCGACCCGCAGATCCTTGGGCAGCTCGCCACCGTCGTGGCAGAGCTGGATGAGATGTCGAAGACGGTCCCGGTCGACGCTCCCTGGAAGGCGCCCAATGCCGCCAAGTGGGACGGGATGACGCTCGAGTCGTTTCTGGACTCCCACAACCCGACCAAGCGCTTCACCGACCTCGTCGCCGCCTCGACCCGGCCGATCTTCGGCGCCGAGCCGCGCGAGCTGTCGCTGCTGTTCGTGCTGTTCTACGTCGCCGCGTCCGGCGACGAGAAGCACCCCGGGACGTTCGAACGAAACTTCGACACGCGCGGAGGCGCGCAGATGTGGCGCTTCGTGGGCGGCTCGCAGAAGATCGCGCTGAGGATGGCGGACCAGCTCGGTCCGCGCGTGCTGCTGGGCTCACCCGTGCGGCGCATCGTCCAAAGCCGTCACGGCGTGACCGTGCACACCGACCGCGCGACGTTCGGCGGCAAGCGCGCGATCGTCGCGGTCCCCCCGACGCTCGCCGGGCGGATCGCATACGACCCGATCCTGCCGTTCGACCGCGACCAGCTGACGCAGCGTTACGGCCAGGGCACGCTGACCAAGGTGACGGCCGTCTACGACCGGCCGTTCTGGCGCGACGCCGGCCTGAACGGAAGTGCGCTGGACCTGTCCGGCCCGGTCAACTTCACCTACGACGATTCGCCGCCGGACGGCAAGCCCGGGATCGTGTTCGGGTTCGTGGGCGGCGACCGGGCCCGCGCCTACAACCGCTCGTCGCAGGCGCGCCGCCGCGCCGCCGTGCTCGATCAGTTCGCGACGTACTTCGGATCGCGGGCGCGCAAGCCGCGCGCGTTCTACGAGACGAGCTGGGCAGGTGAGCAGTGGACGCGCGGATGCCCGGTGGGGATCCCCAGCACCGGGACGCTCGTGGCGTACGGCCCGAAGCTTCGTAATCCGGTGAGCCGGATCCACTGGGCCGGGACCGAGACCTCGACGTTCTGGAACGGCTACATGGACGGCGCCGTGCGCTCGGGCGAGCGTGCGGCTGCCGAGGTGATCGCCCGGCTTTAGCAACCGGCGCATGGCGCGCGAGCCCTGTGTACGTTTCCGTTCATGCGAGCGGGAGCGCGCAGTGACAGGGTCGAGCCGACGCGTGGCGTTACGCGCCGCGGGCTCATCGCGGGCGCAGCCGCCGCCGGCACCGCCGCCGCCCTGTGGCCTGCGCGCGCCGACGCCGCGACCGCGACGCCAAGCTCGGCGGACGTCGTGGTCGTCGGCGCCGGGTTCGCGGGGCTCACGGCGGCGGGCTTGATCCAGCAGGCCGGGCGCTCGGTTGTGGTGTTGGAGGCGCGAAATCGCGTGGGCGGGCGGGTGTGGAACCACGATCTCGGCGGCGGCAAGGTGTCGGAGCGGGGCGGAACCTTCGTCGGCCCCACCCAGGACCGCGTCATGGCGCTCGCCAATCAGCTCGGCGTCGGCACGTTTCCGACCTACGACGACGGCGACGCCGTGTACGTCAACGGTTCCGACCGCATGACCTACAGCGACACCGGGCCCACGGGCAGCGCCCCGCCCGACCCGCTGATCCTGCCCGAGCTCACCGCCGTCGTCGCGGAGCTCGACCAGATGTCGACCAGCGTCCCGGTCGACGCGCCGTGGACCGCGCAGAACGCCGAGGAATGGGACAGCGAGACGCTCAAGAGCTGGATCGACAGCAACAGCGTCACGCCGCGCTTCAAGGAGGTCGTGCCGATCGCGACGCGGCCGATCTTCGGTGCCGAGCCGCGCGAGCTGTCGCTGCTGTTCACGCTGTTCTACATCGCGGCGTCGGGCGACGAGAACAATCCCGGGACGTTCGAGCGCAACTTCGACACGCGCAATGGCGCCCAGATGTCGCGGTTCGTCGGCGGCTCACAGGTGATCGCCACCAAGATCGCCAAGCAGCTCGGCTCCGGCGTCGTGCTGAGCTCGCCGGTGCGACAGATCACGCAGAGCTCGAGCGGCGTGACCGTGGTGTCCGACCGGGCCACGATCGGCGCCAAGCAGGTGATCGTGGCGATCCCGCCGACGCTCGCCGGGCGGATCGACTACGAGCCGATCCTGCCGTTCCAGCGTGACCAGCTGACGCAGCGCTTCGGGCAGGGCACGATGACCAAGGTCGCCGCCGTCTACAAAGCGCCGTTCTGGCGCGACGCCGGCCTCAGCGGCATGGCGGTCACGACCGGCGGCCCGGTCACCGCGACGTTCGACGACTCTCCCCAGGGCGGCACCCCAGGTGTGATCTTCGGGTTCGTCGGCGGGGACCTGGCCCGCCAGTACAACGCGATGGCTCCCGCCGATCGCAAGTCGGCCGTGCTGAACCAGTTCGTCACGTTCTTCGGCACGCAGGCGAGCAACGCGATCGATTTCTTCGAGACGAGCTGGTCCGGCGAGCAGTGGACCAGGGGCTGCCCGGTGGGCATCCCCAGCCAGGGCACGCTCCTGGCTTACGGTTCCCAGATCCGCCAGCCGGCGGGCCGGGTCCACTGGGCCGGCACCGAGACGTCTACGTACTGGAACGGGTACATGGACGGGGCCGTGCGCTCCGGCGAGCGCGCCGCGGCCGAAGTGCTGTCGGAGCTGTAGGGTCCCGTCGCGACCGCGACGAGGAGACCCGCCCGACCGATGCCCACAGTCCGAGAAGCTACGTTCGAGCTGTTCCGTGCGCACGGGATGACGACGATCTTCGGCAACCCCGGCTCGACCGAGCTGCCGATGCTGGCCGACTTCCCCGACGATTTCACCTACGTGCTCGGGCTGCAGGAGTTGGCGGTCATGGGGATGGCCGACGGGTTCGCGCAGGCGACCGGCCGGCCCACGCACGTGAACCTGCACACGGCGCCCGGCGTCGGCAACGCCGTCGGCGGGATCTTCAATGCCCAGGCCAACAAGTCGCCGCTGGTGATCACCGCCGGCCAGCAGGTGCGTCCGCACATCACGATCGAGGCGAACCTGACAAATCGGGACGCTGTCGTGGGGCCGCAGCCGTACGTGAAATGGAGCCACGAGCCGCCGCGTGCGCAGGAGGTGCCCGGGGCGCTCGCACGCGCCATCCAGCTGGCGTCGCTGCCTCCGCGCGGGCCTGTGTTCGTGTCGATCCCGATGGACGACTGGGGCGCCGAGGCCGATGAGGACCGCGCCGTCCACGCGATCGGGCGTGCCGTCCACGGACGTGCGGGCGCAGATCCGAAGGCGCTCGCCGAGCTCGCCGACAGGCTGCAGTCGGCCGGCAACCCGGTCCTGATCGCGGGCCCCGACATCGACGCCTCCGGTGGTTGGGACGCCGCGATCGCGCTCGCCGAGAGGCAGCGCCTGCCGGTATGGGCCTCGCCGGCGACCGGCGGCAGCCGGATCGGGTTTCCCGAGAACCATCCGCAGTTCCTGGGCGTGCTGCCGCCCGCGATCGGCCCCCTGTCGGAGACGCTCGCCGACCACGATCTGCTGCTCGTCGTCGGATCGTCGGTGTTCCCGTACTACCCCTACATCCCCGGCCCGCTGCTGCCTGAGGGCGCATCGCTCGTGGCGATCACCAGCGATCCGGGCGAGGCGGCGCGCGCGCCGATGGGGGAGGCGATCGTCGGCGATGTAGCCGGGGCGCTGGCGGCGCTGGTGGGGCTCGTCGGTGAATCGGACCGCAAGCTGCCCGAGCCGCGTCCGGCCTCGTCCGACCCACCCGCCGGCGATCCGATGAGCGGATCGGAGGCCATGGCCGCACTCGCGGACGCGTGGCCGGCGGACGGGATCGCCGTGCTCGAGTCACCGTCGAGCACGCTCGCGCTTCGCAACCGCCTGCGCCTGTCGAGGCCCGGCAGCTACTACTTCGGCGCCAGCGGCGGACTTGGGTTCGGAATCTCGGCGGCCGTCGGCGTGCAGCTCGCACAGCCCGGCCGGCCGGTGGTGTGCGTGCTCGGCGAGGGCTCGGCGCAGTACGGGATCACGGCGCTGTGGACGGCGGTTGCCTACAAGGCGCCGGTCACGTTCCTGGTGCTGCGAAACGACGAGTACGGGATCCTCAAGTGGTTCGCCACGCTCGAGCAGGTCGCCGGCGCCCCCGGGCTCGAGCTTCCCGCGCTCGACACCGCCGCCGTCGCGCGCGGCTACGGCGTGCCGAGCGTCGACGCCAACAGTCGCGAGGAGCTGACCGAGGCGCTGAGCGACGCGATCGAGGCCGATGACGGCCCGCGGCTGGTGCAGGCGCGTGTGGCCCCGGGGATGTGGTTTGACTAGCGGGATCAGCGCGCTTGCTCCGGAGGCACACCCGTCTTCGGACCGCGCACCCGACTGGGTCGCGGGCGGCACTCCCGAGCCGCTACGGGCACAGCTCGTGGAGGCGCTGGGAGCCGATCGGGTGCTCACGCGGGCGACCGATCTGGTCATGTACGCGTCCGACGCGAGCCCTTATCGCTTGATCCCCAAGGCGGTCGCGATGCCGCGCGACGTCGACGACGTCGTCAAGCTGATGGCGTTCGCGCGCGAGCGCGGCGTTCCGCTGGTGTTCCGGGCCGGCGGCACTTCGCTCAACGGCCAGGCACAGACCGACTCGGTGATGGTCGACGTCCGCAGGCACTGGCAGCGGGCGAAGGTCCTCGACGACGGGGCCGCGGTTCGCGTCAAGCCCGGGATCGTCGTCGGCCAGGTCAACCGGCTGCTGGCCCGCCACGGGCGCAAGCTCGGGCCGGACCCCGCCTCCAGCGACATCGCTTGCGTAGGGGGCGTGATCGCCAACAACTCGGGCGGCATGCGCTGTGGCGTGGTCGCGGACTCCTACAGGACCGTGCGCTCGCTGACGCTGGTGCTCGCGAACGGGGTGGTGATCGACACGGCCGCGCCGGATGCCGAGCAGCGGTTCGCGGCCGCCGCGCCGGAGCTTGCGCGCGGGCTGATCGAGATCCGCGACGAGCTGCGCGGCGACCGCCAGCTCGCCGAGCGCGTGGCGCGCAAGTTCGAGATCAAGAACACGATGGGTTACCGGCTGTGCGCCTTCCTGGACGCCGACGAGCCGCTGGAGATCTTCAGGCGGCTGGTGATCGGGTCCGAAGGCACGCTCGCGTTCGTTGCCGAGGCGGTGTTCGAGACGGTCCCGTTCGGCCGCCACGCGACGATGGCGCTGGCGTTCTTCCCCGATCTCGACGCCGCGGCGAGCGCCGTCGGTGAGCTCGTCGCCGCCGGCGCGAGCGCCACCGAGCTGATGATCGCGCCAACCCTGATCGCCGCCGCCTACAACATGCCAGGCACGCCGGAGCGCTGGAAGGAGCTCCCGCCCGAGTCCGCCGCACTGCTGATCGAGTTTCGCTCCGACGACCCCGCCGCGCTCGACGACCCCGAGCGCGCGGCGCTTGAGCTGCTCGGCCGCCGCGAGTTGGTGGAGGGCGCGCGTTTTTCCCGCGATCCCGAGGAGATCGAGATGCTGTGGCGGGTGCGCGAAGGGATGCAGGGCTTCATCGCCGCGATGCGGCCTCCGGGGGTGTCGCTGATCATCGAAGACGTGTGCGTGCCGCCGGCGCGCCTGGCCGAGGCCGCCAGGGACCTGCAGGCGCTGCTCGGCACGCACGGGTTCCTGCCCGGCCTAGCCGGCCACGCGTCCGCGGGCAACCTGCACTTTCTGCTGACCCCCAACTTCGGCGAGGACGGCGATCTCGACCGCTACGACGCGTTCATGCGCGAGCTCGCCGACCTGATCGTCGATAAGTACGACGGGTCGCTGAAGGCCGAGCACGGGACCGGCGTCAACATGGCCCCGCACGTCGAGCGCGAATGGGGCAGCAAGGCGACGGAGATGATGTGGCGGGTCAAGCAGCTCGCCGACCCCGACTCGATCCTGGCGCCGGGCGTGATCCTCAATCGCGACCCCCGCGTGCACCTCAGCAACCTCAAGTCGACGCCCGAGATCGAGGAGGTAGCGACCAAGTGCATCGAGTGCGGGTTCTGCGAGCCGGTGTGCCCGTCGCGCAACGTCACCACCACCCCGCGCCAGCGCATCGTGCTGCGCCGCGAGATGGCTCGCCAGGAGCCCGGCTCGCCGGTGCTCGCAGCGCTGCTCGAGCAGTACGAATACGACGCGATCGAGACGTGCGCCGCGGACGGGTCCTGCATGCACGCCTGCCCGGTGGCGATCGACACCGGCAAGCTGGTCAAGGAACTGCGCGTCCGCGAGCATGGCTCGCGCGAGGAGCTGGCGGCGCGGGCGGTGGCCGCTCGATACGGGGCCGTCGAGCGCGCGGGGCGGGCGGGACTGCGGCTCGGCGGGCGCGCCGCACGGTTGTGGAGGTCGTCGATTCCGCAGGCGGCGCCGGAGCTTCCGTTCACGGTGCGCGAGGGAGCCGCAGCGGTGTACCTGCCCTCGTGCATCAACAGGATTTTCGGCAACGCCCCCGGGGCCCGGGCGCGCCCCTCGGTGCCACAGGGGCTGGTCGCGATCTCGATGCGCGCCGGGCTGCCGCTGTGGATCCCCGACGACGTGACGGGCCACTGCTGCGGGCTGCCGTGGAGCTCTAAGGGCTACCAGTCCGGGCACGAGCTGATGGCCTCGCGCACCCGCGCGGCGCTTTCTCGGTGGACCGGCGACGGGGTGCTGCCGGTCGTCTCGGACGCGACGTCCTGCTCGCACGCGCTGCTGGCCGACGTCGCGCCCGAGGGGATCGAGGTGATCGACTCGATCGCGTGGGTCCACGACCGGTTGCTCGAGCGCCTGGAGGTCTCGCGCAAGCTCTCAAGCGTGGTCGTGCACCCGACGTGCTCGTCGCGCCACCTGGGTCTGTCGGGCAAGCTCGCGGCGATCGCCTCCCAGATCTCCGACGACGTCGTCGTCCCTGCGACGGCAGGCTGCTGCGGGATGGCCGGCGACCGTGGCTACCTGCACCCGGAGCTGCCCGCCTCGGCGCTGCGCGACGTCACCAGGGAGCTCGAGGGCCGCTCGTTCGACGCGTGCGTGTCCAGCAACCGGAGCTGCGAGGTCGCGCTGCAGCAGGTGACGGGCCGGTCGTACGAGTCGTTCGTGCTCGTGCTCGAAGCGCTGACCCGGGGCTAGCGTGCCGGGTGGCTCAGGTCCGCCGGCGGGTCTGTGCGACTCCTGCCGCCACCAGCAGCTCGTGCCCAACCGCCGCGGGTCGGTGTTCTCGCTTTGCCTGCGGTCGCGCACCGAGCCCGACCGCTTCCCGCGCTACCCGCGGCTGCCCGTGCGCGAGTGCGACGGGTACGAGCCTACTGAGGCGGCAGCGGATCCAGGACAAGCACGTTGCTCCCGTCCTGGGCCTGAATCACCTGCTGCTTGAACAGCGCCTGCGCGGTCAGCACGCTCACCAGCTCGGCCTCGGGCGCTGACGCGATCGTCGTCGGCGTGGGGGGTATCTGCTCCGGCAGCGTCTCGCGCAGCGGCCGGTTCAAGAACGGCTGAAGGCTGCGGCGCTGGAATGCGACCGCCATGTACAGCGGGGCGGTCTTGGACTTACCGCCGGCTTTGTCCGGCGGCTTCGCAGTGAGCTTGGCCGTGGTGACCGTGACGGCGTGGCCTGGCGGCAGGATCGACACCACGTTCTCCACGCCGTGGACGTACTTGAACGTGTACAGCGACAGCTCGAGCGCCTCGCGTCTGAGCAGCAGCAGACGATCAGCCGACGGCGTGCCGGACGAGATCCCGCAGTTCGGGCCCAGGCCGCAGAGGTTGAACACCGCGGTGGTGCCTCCGAGCGCAGACAGCGTCCCGTCGTTTGGACTGCGCAGCGCCACCTGAGTGCCGGTGCCGGTGTCGGAGAAGTTCTGGACCGTCACCACCGCGAGCTGGCTTGCCGGGCTGGCCCGGTACAGCGGCGCGACGGCGTTGGCGATGTCGCGCTCGCCTGCGACGCCGTTGTCCGGAGGAGTCCACGAGGACCACTTCGCCTGCGGACCGGGGGAGTTGTTGCCGACCAGAATCGCGATCGCGACGCCGATCGCGCCGATCGCGATGCCCACGAGGGCCGCCGTCACGGCGAGGAACCGCAGCGAGTGGGGCGACCCCGAGCGACGCTTGGAGCCGCCGCTCGCGGTGGCCGTTGCGGCGGCGGGCAGTCGGGCGTCGGCCGTGTCGTCGTTGGCGCTCACCAGCCGACGTTCGTCGTTCACACCGTCGGCCACGTTTTGTCATCCATGAGATCGAGCTCCGGTCGCTTGAGGCCGACGCTGTTGAGCAGGGCGACCACCTCGTCGCCGTGCATCTCCCTGCGCTCAACCAGGGTGTCGGCGATCCGCTCGACCTGCTCGCGGTTAGAGGCCATCAGCGCATATGCGGTCACGTACGCCTGGCCGATGATCTGCGCCGCCGCGCGCTTCTTGTCCTGGTTGCGGAGGATCGATCCGATTGGGTCCTCGACCATGAATCCCGAGCTGCCGGCGCGGTTCATGATCGCAGAGCCGATCCGCTCCAGGCGCTTGAGCACGAGCTCGGTCTCCTCGCTGGTCTCGATGCTCCCCTCGATGTGAACCGGGTCCGGTCCCATCGCCCACATCCCGACCATCGCTGCCGCGGTCGCCGTCGCGCTGGCCACGTCGCCGCTGACACCCTGTGAGTTCTCGCCGTAGAACACATGCTCGGCGGCCATCGCGCCGAGAACCATGATCAGCGTGCCCATCACGTGGCTGCGGAAGTGCGAGAAGCGTTCGTCCTTCTCCATGCTCTGGTAGTGGCCCAGGGAGCCGCCGCGCTTGCGGATCGACAGCCGAGTGGACAGCACGTCCTCCTCGAGGTACACGTGCCCGGCGGCCGCATGACCGGCCTCGTGGATCGCGACAGCGCGTGTCTCCTCCTGGATGTACTCGATGTTCTGCGCCGTTCCGGTCTCGACCGTGGTCATCGCCTCGACGATGTCCTCCCAGCCGAACCGGCGGCGCCCCTCGGAGTGCGCGATCGTCAGCGCCATCGAGCAGCACTGCTCGATCATCGACGGCGAGTAGCCGTTGGTGATCCGGGCAAGCTCGTCGCGCCGGCGGTAGGAGTCGAGATCGGGCTCGTGGTCGACCTTGTCGAGGTAGAGGTCAAAGATGTCGAGCCGGTCGTCCTTGGTCGGGGTGCGGAACCAGATGTGGCGGCCCATCCGCCCGGCTCGCGTGAGCGCCGGGTCGAGCACCGTGATCGGGACGTTGCAGGCCCCGATGAAGTAGATCTGCTCCTCGCGGGGGCGCGGTGGCTTGAGCCGCAGCTTCAGCGGGCCGACCTTGCGCGGCACGAAGAAGATCGCGTCGAGGAACGTGTTGAGCCGGCTGGTGAAGAACTTGCGGAACATCGGGGGCTCGTCGATCCCGTCCATCACGACCAGCAGCTGGTTGAGCGCCTGGCCGCCCTGGCCGCCGCCCATGCCGAAGCCTGGATAGAACCGGCGGATCCGCTCGCCAACGCGCTCGTTGAAGGCGACGTAGCCGCTCTGCGGGGTCTCGGCGCGCTCGGCGAACATGCGCTCGCGCCACGCCCGCGACTCGATCACAAGGTCGCCAGACGGCGTGAGCGACCCGTTGGGCCCGAAGAAGCAGAAGTCGTGAAGCGACGAGGGGTTAGCCTCGGTCATCGAGGAGCCGAGCGCCTGCCGGCGCATCCCGACGGCGTCGATCTCGTCGATGAACACGATGCACTGGCCGCCCCACTTCTTGGCCAGCTTGCGCGCCTTGTGGGCCAGGAACTGCACGGTGATCGCGTCCATGCCGATGAACATGCCCGCGAACCCTGAGCCCGGAATCGTCACGAACGGGCAGTTGAAGTTCGTTGCGATTGCCTTGGAGATCATCGTCTTGCCGGTGCCGGGCGCGCCCAGGAACAGGAGGCCGCGCTCGCGCTTGCCGCCGGCCTTCTCGAACTCTTCGCCCGACTGCCACAGGGTGATCACGCGGGTGATCTCCTCCTTGGCCTCGGCCTGGCCGCGGACGTCGTCGATCTTCACGCCCCAGCTCGCGTCGCCGGGCTCGTAGCCGCGGATCTGCCGCACGGCGAAAAATAGAAACGGGCCGAAGAAGATCGCGAAGTTCACGAAGAACAGCAGCGGCAGCTGGACGAACACCAGGCCAAGCTGCGGCAGCGTGTCGGGCGGGAAGATCTGGCGCAGCCCCTCGAACGGATGGAAGAACGGCGCGCTGACGCCTGAGAACGAGAAGAACACCTGGCACAGCGCCAGGAACGCGAACACGATCGCGATGTAGATCGGCAGGCGGCGGAACTTGGTGCGCCAGTACCAGTACCGGCGCCGCGCAACCAGGTCGTCCTGCTTGAGGCTGTCCTCGGCGCCGTACAGGCTGGGCGACGGGATCAGCTTGCGCGCGAGCACCTCGACCAGGCCGCGGAACCCAATCACCGCGATCGCGGTGATCAGCAGCGACCAGATCAGGCCAATGTGGTTGGACTCGTAGAGGATCAGAAAGAACGCCGGCGCCGTGAACAGCGCCACGGCGGTGGCGGCGCGGGTCAACCGCCTCCACTCGTACGCGAGCGCTGAGGCGTGCTCGTTGATCTCCCGCCTCATGCCCGGGGGTCTCTCCTCGGCGTAAGCCATTGATCCTGGGCATGAGAGTACAGGCCGCGAACCGGATGGTGCGAAAGTCGGTGCGGTGCGGGGAGAATCCGTCTGACGGGCTGCCCCCGGATGAGCTCAGTCAGGACCGCCACGACCAGCAGCATCGCCAAGCCGACCCCGATCCCAGCGGCGATGTACCAGGGCCACGGGCCCATCACGCTCAGCAGCGAGTTGTGCACCGGCTTGGCGCGCAGGTACATGTAGTTGCCGCCCGTGATCACGTCGGCGAGACCGGCGATCGCCGCCCACGCCAGCGTGGCGGCGAACACTCGCCAGACAGCGGTCGGGCGGGGGTACAGACGGCATCCGAACACGAGAAATGCGGCGGCGACGATCGCGCCCACGTGATAGAGGAAGTAGGTGAAGTACAGAACGTTTGGGAAGCCGTGGCCGAGGTCGGGCGTCAGCACCGCCTGCAGCGACGCGGTGAACGCCCAGAAGTAGGTGAGCTCGACGAGGAACTGGCGCCGGGTCAGCAGGGCCAGCACGGCGACCGCCGAGACGGCGTCGGTCAGCTGCAGCGGCAGCGTGTACGTCGTCGACCACTGGCCGAGCACGGCATCGTCGATGTACTCGCCGATCCATCCGAGGAGGATCAGCGCAGCGAGCGTGTAGGTGACGGCCTTCTGCGTGCGCTCACCGCCCCGTCGGCCCGCCCAGATGGCCGCGGCGATCCCCACCACCATTACGGTGAGCGCGGCAAGGTGCTGGTCGGAGAACTGTCGCAACGACGGCTCCGCTGCGGGAGCTGGAGCGCGCCGCCCTGGGCGCGCGGACCTCCCGAACTATGTCAGCCCGGCTACAGGTTGACCGCGACGTACTTGGTCTCGAGGTACTCCTCGATCCCCTCGGGACCGCCCTCCCGGCCGAAGCCCGACTGCTTGATCCCGCCGAACGGCGCCGCCGCGTTGGAGACCATCCCCTGGTTGAGCCCGACCATGCCGGTCTCGAGCTTCTCGCAGACGCGCAGCGCGCGCTTGAGGTTGCTTGTGAAGACGTAGGCGACGAGCCCGTATTCGGTGTCGTTGGCCGCCGCGATCGCCTCGTCCTCGTCGTCGAAGCCCTTGACCGGTGCGACCGGCCCGAAGATCTCCTCGCTCAGGAGCCTTGCATCGTCGGGCACCTCGGTCAGCACGGTGGGGTCGTAGAAATAGCCGGCGCCGTCGCGAGCGTGGCCGCCGACGAGCGCCTTGGCGCCGCGCCCGACCGCGTCCTCGACCAGCTCGGAGACCTTCGAACGCTGGTTGTCGTCGATCAGCGGACCCACCTCGACGCCGTCCTCGGTGCCACGGCCAACCTTCATCGACCCGAGCTTCTCGGCCAGCTTCTCGGCGAACTCGTCGGCGACCGGGCCCGCCACGTGGAAGCGGTTGGCGGCGGTGCACGCCTCGCCGATGTTGCGCATCTTGGCGATCACCGCGCCCTGGACAGCCGAGTCGATATCGGCGTCGTCGAACACGATGAATGGCGCGTTGCCGCCCAGCTCCATGGAGAGGCGCAGCAGGTTGTCCGAGGCCTGGGCCATCAGCTTCTTGCCGACCTCGGTCGAGCCGGTAAACGACAGCTTGCGAAGCCGCGAGTCGGCGATCAGCGGGCTCATCGTCTCGCCAGAGATGCTCGCGGTGACAAGGTTCAGCACGCCCTTGGGCAATCCCGCGTCCTCGAGGATCTTGGCCAGCATCAGCATCGACAGCGGCGTCAGCTGCGCGGGCTTGACCACCATCGTGCAGCCGGCCGCGATCGCCGGACCGACCTTCCGGGTTCCCATCGCCAGCGGGAAGTTCCACGGCGTGATCAGAAGACACGGGCCGACGGGCTGCTGCATCGTCAGCAGACGGCCCTGGCCGTTGGGCGAAGTGGCGTAGCGGCCTTCGATCCGGACTGCCTGCTCGGAGAACCAGCGCAGGAACTCGGCCCCGTAGGCGACCTCCGCCTTTGACTCCTTGAGCGGCTTGCCCATCTCGAGCGTCATCAGCAGCGCGAGCTCGTCCGCGTTCGCGATGATCTTCTCGAACGCGCGGCGCAGGATCTCGCCGCGCTCGCGCGGGGGATAGGCGGCCCATTCCGGGCCTGCCGCAGCAGCGGCGTCGAGCGCTGCCTTGGCGTCGTCCTCGGACGCGTCGGCCACCTCGACCAACGTCTCACCGGTTGCTGGGTCCTCGACGGAGAAGGTCCCCTTGCTGCCATCGCGCCACTCGCCGCCGATGTACAGCTGCTTGGGGACCGTCTCGAGAATCTTCTGCTCTTCTGGGGCGGAGATCGTGCTCATACTGAACAACCTACCCCACGCCGGGCCGACGAAGCGGACGGCGACCGCTTACGCGGCCGCCGCCACCGACGAGGGCTCGAGCGCGACGCCCAAGACCTCGTCGATCGTCATTGCGAAGTGGAAGTTCATCGCGTCGCGAACCTCCTGTGGCACGTCGTCCAGATCGCCCCGGTTGCGCTCGGGCAGCACCACATCTGTGAGCCCGGCCGCGTGCGCCGCCAGCACCTTCTGCTTGACGCCGCCGATCGGGAGCACTCGACCCTGCAACGTCACCTCGCCGGTCATCCCGACGGTGTGGCGCACGGGGCGGTCGCTTAGCAGCGACGTCAGCGCGGTCACCATCGTGACTCCGGCGCTTGGGCCGTCCTTCGGGATCGCGCCCGCAGGCACGTGCACGTGGAACGACTTCTCGTCGAACGACGCTGGGTCGATGTCGAGCTCGGGTGCGTGGCCGCGGACGTAAGAGAGCGCGATCTGCGCGGACTCCTTCATCACGTCCCCGAGCTGGCCCGTCAGGGTCAGGCCGGGCTTGCCCTGCATCCCGGTCGCCTCGACGAACAGCACGTCCCCACCTGCGCCGGTCACGGCCAGGCCGGTTGCGACGCCGGGGACGGCCGTACGGATCGCGGACTCCTGGAAGAACCGCTGGCGCCCGAGCGCGTCGCGAACGGCGTCGAGATCGATCGCCACCGGAGCGGTGGCCTTGCCCGACGCGATCTTCGTCGCGGTCTTGCGCAGCAGCGTGCCGAGGTTACGCTCGAGCTGGCGGACGCCGGCCTCGCGCGTGTACTCGGTTGCCACGGTGTCGAGGATCTCGTCGGAGATCTCGACCTCGTCTGTGCGCAATCCACTTCTTTCGAGTTGGCGCGGCCACAGGTAGCCGCGGGCGATCGCCACCTTCTCGGAGGTGGTGTAGCCGTCGAAGCGGATGACCTCCATGCGGTCCAGCAGCGGGCCGGGGATCGTGTCCGCGACGTTCGCCGTCGCGATGAACATCACGCCGCTCAGGTCGAGCTCCACGTCCAGGTAGTGGTCGCGGAAGCTGTGGTTCTGAGCCGGGTCGAGCACCTCGAGCAGGGCCGAGCTCGGGTCGCCACGCCAGTCGGCGCCGACCTTGTCGACCTCGTCGAGCATGATCACCGGGTTCATCGTGTCGGCGTCCCGCAGCGCGCGCACCAGGCGGCCGGGAAGCGCGCCGATGTACGTGCGCCGGTGACCGCGGATCTCGGCCTCGTCGCGCACGCCGCCCAGCGACATCCGGACGAACTCGCGCCCGGTGGCACGGGCGATCGACTCGCCAATGGAGGTCTTGCCGGTGCCCGGAGGCCCGATCAGCGTCAGGATCGCGCCTGAGCGCTTGTCCTCGGTGATGCCCCGCTCAGTGCGGAGCTTCTTGACCGCGATGTACTCGACGATCCGGTCCTTGACGTCCTCGAGGCCGGCGTGGTCGGCGTCGAGCACCTCACGCGCGTGCTGAGGGTCCAGGCGCTCCTCGGAGCGCTTGCCCCACGGCACCGCGATCAGCCAGTCGAGGTAGGTGCGGATCACGCTGGACTCGGCGGACTGCTCGCCCATCCGCTCCAGGCGTCCCAGCTCCTTCTCGGCCTGCTCGCGCACGGCCTCCGGCATCTGAGCCTCTTCGATCTTCGTCCGGTACTCCTCGACGATCGAGGCGTCGTCCTCGTTGAGCTCCTTGCGGATGGACTCCATCTGCTTGCGCAGGAAGTACTCGCGCTGCTGCTTCTCGGCGCCGGACTCGACGTCCTCGCGGATGCGCTTGCGCACCTGGAGCTCGGCGAGCCGCTCGCGCTGAAGCTTGAGGGCGAGCTCGAGCCGCTCGGTCACGTCGACCGTCTGAAGCAGCTCGACCTTGTTCTCGTAGGAGATGTCGGGCGAGTAGCCGCTGGTGTCAGCCAGCGCGCCCGGCTCGGTGATGCTCCGCAGGAACGCGGAGACACGGCCGTCGTCGCCGCGCAGCTCGAGGATCTCCTCGACCACCGCGCGGTACTCGCGCTCGAGGTTGCGGGTGCGGCCGTCGACGGGGACGTCGTCGGACTTCTCCTCAACCTCGACGTACAGGCGACCGTTGGGCAGCGTCTGAGCCGCCCCGGCGATCCCGCGGTGCAGGCCCTCGAGGGCGACCGCACGGCCACCACCCGGCAGACGGACGCGATTTGAAACTTCGGCAACCGTGCCGACCCCGGCGTACTCGTTCTCGTGATGGGGCACGAGCAGTACGCGATCGTCCTCGCCGGCGTCGACGGCGAGAGTGACCGACATGCCCGGGAAGACGACAACGTCGTCCAATGGCACCAAGAGCAGTCGACTCATCAAGAATTCACTTTCGCTAGTTGCTTACGAATGGTAAGTTGAAGGGTAGCAGTTTGGGAGGCTCGTGTGTTGGATGATCTAAGCCTTCTGGACTTAGATTATCGGGTCGCCGTTTCGTGGCCTGTTGGCGGGGCCTGCATCGGTGTGGCGGCATCTGGGATCATGCGCGGACCTATGTCTGAATACGGAAGACCACAAGCAGAGGAGCCCGCGCACGACGTGCTCGCAGCGGAGGCGTTCGCCGTCCCGGCCAGGGATCCCTCGCTTGCGCACGAGCCGGTGGTGCTGCCCGACGATCCCAGCGGGATCTCGGAGCCGCACGACATCCTCGCCGCCGAGGAGTTCGCGATGCCGGCCGGCCGGCCCGTCGGGAATAGCAGCTCGTTCGCGCGGCAAGCTGGTCGCAAGGGACCGTTTGTCGCCGCCATCGCGCTCGCCGTCGTGATGGCGGTGCGGCGGTTGCGCTCGCGGGCCCGGTAGCGCTTTCGACGGAGGTTTTGCGCTGAGTTGAAGCAGCGCGTGACAGACGTGTCACGGGCGCCGTGGGACGCTCGGCGGCGTGGGCCGACCTCCTGATCCAGTACGTCGTATAGACGCACTCGATAAGGAAGTCGACGAGAAGATCGCCATCGTGGCCACCGAACAGCATGGGATGGTCGCCAGGCGGCAACTGCTGGAACTCGGGTTGACGCGGACCAGCGTGCAGAAGCGCCTCGATGGCGGCCGGCTTCATCCGGTGTATCGCGGCGTCTACGCGGTCGGGCACCGGAAGCTCACCCTCAAAGGCTGTTGGACGGCGGCGGTTCTCGCCTGCGGGCCGACCGCCCTGCTTAGCCACAGGGCTGCGCTGGCGCTCTGGGCCCTCGGGCGGAGCGAGAGCGGGCTCATCGACGTGACCATCGAGGGGCGGGTCGGTAAGCCCGGTCCAAAGGGGGTCCGCGTGCACAGCACACTCACGCTGCACGCGGACGACGTCGCGGCCGTCGACGGGATTCCGGTGACCTCGCTCGCCTGGACCGTCGTCGACTACGCCGGCGTCGCGAACCGGCGGCAGGTCCGCTCCGTCCTCGAGGCAATGGAGCGACGAGCGCTCTACATCGGCCGGGAGCTAGACAGGCTCCTGGAGCGGACCCCAAATCGCAAGGGCGTCAAGACCCTCAGAGCGGCGATCGCCGACCTCACCGGCCCGGCGCCATGGCTGCAGTCAAGACTCGAGGAAGCCTTCCACGAGCTGATCCGCGCGTCCGACCTGCCCGCTTACGAGGCCAACGTGCTCGTCGAAGGCGAACTCGTCGACGCCCTGTGGCGCAAGGAGCGCGTGATCGTCGAGCTCGACGGATACGCGTTCCACAAGTCCCGCGCGCAGTTCGAGACCGACCGCCGCCGTGACGCGAAGCTGACCGTCGCCGGCTATCGGGTGCTGCGCATCACCCAGCAGCGCCTCCAGAACGAGCCGGAAGCCGTCCTCGCCGAGATCCGGGCGCTGCTCAGCGCGGGGCGCGCTGCTTGGGCTGCGGCAAGTCGGTGATCGTGCCGGCGACCATCTCGGCGGCGAACATGACGGTCTCCGACAGCGTGGGGTGGGGGTGGATCGTCAGCCCGATGTCCTCGGCGTCGGAGCCCATCTCGATGGCGTGGACGGTCTCCGCGATCAGCTCGCCCGCGTTGACGCCCACGATCCCAGCGCCGAGCACCCGCCGGGTGTCGGGCTCGAACAGCATCTTCGTCATCCCGTCCGGGCGCCCAAGCCCGAGCGCGCGCCCCGATACCGACCAGGGGATCACTGCCTTCTCGTACTCGACGCCGTCGGCCTTGGCGGCCGTCTCGGTCAGTCCCATCCACGCGACCTCGGGGTCGGTGTAGGCGACCGACGGGATTGCGCGGGCATCGAATTCGGCGCCGGGCACGCCGGCGATCACCTCGGCTGCGACCTTGCCTTCGTGCGATGCCTTGTGGGCGAGCATCGGGTCACCGACAACGTCGCCAATCGCATAGATGTGCCCGACGTTCGTGCGCATCTGCTTGTCGACACCGATAAAGCCCTTGTCGTCGACCTCAACCCCGGCTTCCGAAGCGCCAATAGAGCCCCCGTTGGGGATCCGACCAACCGCCACCAGCGCGGCATCGAACGTCTGCCAGTCGCCATTTGAGAGCTTGACGTGCAGGCCGTCGTCGTGGCCCTCGATCGCCTCGACCTTGGTTTCCAACAGGATCGCGTCGTAGCGCTCGGAGATCCGCTTGTGCAGGGGGCGAACAAGGTCCGGATCACACCCGGGCAGAAGCTGATCGAGCATCTCGACCACCGTGACGCCCGAGCCGAGCGCGTCGTAGACGGTCGCCATCTCCAGACCGATGATCCCGCCGCCGATCACGAGCAGCCGGCCGGGGACGCCGTCGAGCTCGAGCGCGCCCGTCGACGTGACGATGCGGCGGTCGTCGGGCAGGTGGGGCAGGGAGGCGGCCTGCGAGCCGCAGGCGATGATGCAGTTGTCGAACGTGATCGTGCGGTCGCCGACCTCGAGGCTGTTGGGGCCCGTGAAGCGCGCCGATCCGTGTACGACCTCGACTTTGCGCTGGCGGGCGAGGCCCTCGAGCCCGCCGGTGAGCTTGTCGACCACCGACTGCTTCCAGGAGCGCAGGGCATCGAGGTCGACGTGCGGCTGGTCGAAGTGGATGCCGTGTGCGCCCATCTCCTGCGCCTCGGAGATCACTCGCGCGGCGTGCAGCAGCGCCTTCGACGGGATGCAGCCGACGTTCAGGCACACGCCACCGAGCCGGTCGTAGCGCTCGACGAGGATTGTCTTCAACCCGAGGTCAGCCGCGCGGAATGCGGCCGTGTAGCCGCCCGGCCCCGCGCCGAGCACGAGCACCTGCGCGTCGCGGTCGGACTCGCCAGAAGAAGGAGGCGGTGAGGGTGTGTCGCCGGATTCGGGCCGTCCGTTGGACGCTCCAGAATCAGGTGCATCGTCGCTGGGAGTGGGGGCTTCGGTGGCACGGGTGGCTTCCTGGGTGGGGGCGGACCCGGCGCCATCCGAATCACCGGAGCCCTCGAGCATCAACAACACGCTGCCCTCCGACACCCGGTCGCCGATCCCAACGCTGAGCTGCCTCACGGTCCCGGCAAACGGGGCCGGGACGTCCATCGTCGCCTTGTCGGACTCCAGCGTGACGAGCGGGTCCTCCGGCTGGACTTCGTCGCCGGCCGAGACGTGGATCTCGATTACAGGAACGTCGTTGAAATCCCCGATGTCGGGGACGCGGACTTCGGTGACCTCGGTCACAGCAGGGCCCGGCGCAGATCGGACAAGACGCCAGCGAGGTGCACGACAAACCGGGCCGCCGCGGCGCCGTCGATCACGCGGTGGTCGTAGGAGAGCGACAGCGGCAGCATCAGCCGCGGCTCGAACTCGCTGCCGTTCCACACAGGCTTCATCGCCGAGCGGCTGGCGCCCAGGATCGCCACCTCGGGCGAGTTGATGATCGGCGTGAACGACGTCCCGCCAATCCCGCCCAGCGAGGAGATCGTGAACGACGCGCCCTGGATGTCGCCGGGAGCGAGCTTGCCCTCGCGTGCCTTGCCCGACAGCTCGGTCAACTCCCGAGCGATGTCCAATAGTCCCTTCTTATCCGCATCCTTGATCACCGGCACGACCAACCCGCCAGGAGTGTCGGCGGCAAAGCCGATGTTGTAGTAGTGCTTGAGGATCAGGTCCTCGCCGTCGAGGGAGGAGTTGAAGTTGGGGAACTCCTTCAGGGTGGCGACACTCGCTACGACCAGGAACGAGACCATCGTCACCTTCACGCCCTCGCGGGCGTTCTCCTCGTTCAAGCGACGCCGCCAAGCCTCGAGCTCGGTGATGTCGGCCTCGTCGTTCTGGGTGACGTGCGGGATCGTCACCCAGCTGCGCGCCAGGTGCGGCGCCGAGATCCGCTGGATCCGAGACCGCTCGACCCGCTCCACCGGCCCGAACTTCTCGAAGTCGATCGACCGCGCGGGCGCCAGGTCCAGACCCAAATCAGGGCCGGCGGGCGAAGCCGATTCCGGCCCCTTAGAAACAAACTGCTCGACGTCGTCGCGGGTGATCCGTCCCTTGCGCCCGCTGCCCTGGACGTCGTGGAGGTCGATGCCGCGCTCGCGCGCTAGGCGCCGTACGGAAGGGCTCGCGTAGACGGCTCCGTTGGACTCCTCAGGGGCGGGTTCCGACTCGGCCTCGGCCTCGGGTGCCGACTCCTCCTCGGCCTCAACGGCGCTGCTAACGGCATCGGGCGCGTCGGCCTCGGTGACCGCCCCATCCGAGGCCGCGGCGGAAGCCTCAGACTGTCCAGCCCCCGATCCGGTCTGCTCCATCGTCAGCAGCACGCCACCCTGGGAGACGCGGTCGCCGACGCTCACCTGGATCTCCTTGATCGTCCCCGCGAACGGGGCGGGGACGTCCATCGTGGCCTTGTCTGACTCGAGCGTGAGCAGCGGATCATCGGTCTCGACGGTGTCGCCAGGCGAGACCAGGATCTCGATTACCGGCACGTCTTCGAAATCGCCGATGTCGGGGACTTCGACGGATACGACGTCCGTGGCGCTCATGTTTTCGTCGGGATCGGGGCGTCGGGGTCGAGGTGGTAGCGCTCGATCGCGTCCTGCACGACCCGGGGCTCGATCTCGCCGTTGTCGGCGAGCTCCTTGAGCGCCGCCACCACGATGTAGTGGCGGTCGATCTCGAAGAAGCGGCGCAGGGCGTGCCTGAAGTCGCTGCGGCCGAACCCGTCGGTGCCAAGCACGCGGTAATGGTCGGGCACCCATTGGCGAATCTGGTCGGCGAACGCGCGCAGGTAGTCGGTCGAGGCGATCACGGGGCCGCGGCGGTCCCGCAGACAGTCGGTGACGTACGCACTCCGCTGCTCCGACAACGGATGCAGCATGTTGTGGCGCTCCACCTCGATGCCGTCGCGGCGCAGCTCGGTGAACGAGGTGACGCTCCACACGTCCGCACCGATGCCGAAGTCCGAGTGCAGCATCTCGGCGGCGGCCAGCACCTCGCGCAGGATCGTGCCCGACCCCAGCAGCTGAACCCGCGGGCGGTCGTCGTCGGGCGTCTCCCACAGCAGGTACATCCCGCGCAGAATCCCCTCCGGCGCATCCTCCGGCATCGGCGGATGGCGGTAGTTCTCGTTCATCAGGGTGACGTAGTAGAAGACGTCCTCCTGGTCGACGACCATGCGGCGCAACCCGTCCTGGATGATCACGGCGACCTCGTAGCCGAACGTGGGGTCGTACGCACGGCAGTTGGGCACGACAGAGAACAGCAGATGGCTGTGCCCGTCCTCATGCTGGAGTCCTTCGCCGTTGAGCGTCGTACGTCCTGCCGTGCCGCCGAGCATGAAACCACGCGTGCGCTGGTCGGCCGCCGCCCACACAAGGTCCCCGACCCGCTGGTAGCCGAACATCGAGTAGTAGATGTAGAACGGCACCATCTGCACGTCGTGGGCGCTGTAGGAAGTGCCCGCGGCCATGAACGAGGAGATCGAGCCGGCCTCGGTGATCCCCTCCTCGAGGATCTGGCCGTGTTCGTCCTCCTTGTAGAACATCAGCTGCTCGGAGTCCTGGGGCTGGTACTTCTGGCCGAACGGCGAGTAGATGCCGACCTGGCGGAACAGGCCCTCCATACCGAAGGTGCGCGACTCGTCGGGGATGATCGGGACGATGTGGCGGCCGATCTGCTTGTCGCGAAGCAGCGCCGCCAGCACGCGCACGAACGCCATCGTCGTGGAGATCTCGCGGTCGCCCGTGCCCTCGAGCTGGCTCTTGAACAGGTCCAGGTCTGGTGCGGTCAGCGGCTCGGCGCGCCTGCGCCGCACGGGAAGGCCGCCACCCAGCGACGCGCGGCATTCACGCAGGTACTGCATCTCGCGCGAGTTCTCGGCCGGCTTGTAGTACTCGGCGGCGCGCACCTGCTCGTCGGTCAGCGGCAGCTCGAAGCGGTCGCGGAACGCGAGCAGCGCATCCTCGGTCATCTTCTTGGCCTGGTGGGTGATCATCTGGCCCTCGCCCGAAGCGCCCATCCCGTAGCCCTTGATGGTCTTGGCGAGGATCACCGTCGGCTGGCCCCTGTGATTCACCGCCGCGTGGTAGGCGTTGTAGACCTTGAACGGGTCGTGGCCGCCGCGGTTGAGCTTCCAGATGTCGTCGTCGGAATAGTCGGCAACCAGCTCCTTCAGCTCGGGCGTGTTGAAGAAGTGCTCG
>DASSGR010000215.1:0-7515 GCA_035693425.1 Solirubrobacteraceae bacterium | reverse complement strand
TTCGCAGCGGCTCGTTGGCCTCGAGGCGGGCGAGATTGAGCAGGTCGTCGACCAGCCGCCCCAGCCGCTGGGTACCTCGCGCGACCTCGGCCTCGAGCTGATCTCGCCGAGGGCGCGGGGGCTGCTCGCGCAGCAGGGTCTCGATCGTCGCTTGCAGGGCCGCGATCGGCGTGCGGAGCTCATGGGAGGCATCGGCGAGGAACCGGCGCATCGCCGCCTCCGATCGCGTGGCCTGGGCCACCGCCTCTTCCAGGGAGTCGACCATCGCGTCAAACGAGGCGGCCATCTGCCCGAGCTCGGTCTGGGGCCGGCGCGGATGCAGGCGCTGGCGGCGATCGCCCGCGGCAATCCCCTGCGCCACCGCTGCCACGTGGCGAAGGGGCCGCAGGGCCGAGCGCGAGGCGAGCAACGTCAAGACGGTGGCCGCCAGGAGGACGGCGGCCCCACCGACCAGCTCGATGACAATCAGGCGATTGACGGCGCTGTCTACGGATGCCTCACTCGTCGACAGAGTCGCGGTGGCGGGCTTCCCACCGACGCTGATCTGTTCGGTCAAGGTCAGCAGGTGGGCGGCGCTGCTCAGCGTCCCAGGCTTGAGCGGACCATCTTGTGCCCCCTTGAGCTTCGCCGAGGTGGGGGGCCCGGACCCGAGCTGAACGTCGATGCCCTCGAGCGCGAGCGAGGCGAACAGCGGCTTCATCTGCTCTTGCGGCACGTCGGTGATCGCGCGGGCCCCGGCGATTAGCTGGCTACGCGCGCGTGCGCGCAGGCCGTCGCGGTAGCGCAGCGTGATCAGCGTCGCGAAACCGCCGAGGGCGAACACGAGCACCCCTAGGGTGGCGACTACGGTGCGGCGCGCCAGCGAGCCGGTATTCATGCCGCGAACCGGTAGCCGATGCCGCGCACCGTCTCGATCACCCGGGGGCCGCTGTGCTCCAGCTTGCGCCGCAGCGCGCTGACGTGCACCTCAACCAGGTTGGGGTCGTAGGCGTCATACCCCCAGACCTGCGTGAGGAGCTGATCCTTGGACAGCGCCTGGCCGCGATGGCGCACCAGGAACGCCAGCAGCCGCAGCTCCGTAGCGGTCAGCGGGATCGGACGGCCGGTCCGCGTCGCCCAACCGCCGCTCTCGTCGATCAGCAGGTCGCCGGCCTCCAGGATCGTTGCCAGGCGGCCCGTGCGCCGCAGGACCGCACGAATTCTGGCCAGCAGCTCCTCGAGCGCGAACGGCTTGACGACATAGTCGTCGGCGCCCAGCTCGAGCCCCTCGACCCGATCGGCGACGGCGTCGCGGGCGGTCAGGAAGATGATGGAGAGGGCGCTGCGTTCCCGCAGCCGGCGGGCTAAGGCAAACCCGCTGCCGCTGGGCAGGCCGACGTCGAGGATCGCCAGATCCGGAGCGACTCCCAGAATCGTGTCGGCATCGACGGCGTCGCGGTACCCGGAGGCCACAAACCCCTCGTGGCGCAATCCGGCCACCACGGCCTCGCGCACGGCGGCCTCGTCTTCGACCACGACCACGCGTGCCTCCGGACCGCTCACATCTGCGAATTCTCCACCTTCGTTGCTGAAGATCGGCTGAAGAAACATCCCGCTTCAGCGCGATTTCAGCCGCGGCGCGGATGCTCGGCGGACCGGGCGGCGACAAGCGCCGCCCGGTCGAGATCGGAGGGACACATGTCATTCCGTGCAAAAAGGTGGAGAGCACCAGTCACGGGCGCGGTGACGGGCATGGTCGTTGCGGCTGCGGTCGTGGGTTCGTCAGCGCTGGCCTCGGGCGGAGGAGCCCCCGCCCCCGCACCGCGGACCGCGGCCAAGATTGCCAGGGCATCCATCGAATGCGGTGCGCCGCCAGCGGGCGCCGAAGCCAAGGGTCCCGGTGGCCCCTCGGCAGGTCCCGGCCCGGGCCCGTTCCTCGCGGCCGTGGCGCAGCTCGTGCAGGCCGGGACGATCAACGACGCCCAGGCCCGCGTCCTGGACGCCGACATCCGGGCGGGCTCGATCGACCCCAACCAGCTCGTGGCCAACGGCACGCTGAGCTCCGCACAGGTGCAGACGGTCATGGAGCGCCTGGGGGCGGTCAAGCGCAGCCTGGCCCCGCCGGCCGAGACGAGCGCGGACATCAAAGCCGCTCGCCGGAAGTGATCCGCCATTGCCGAGCGCACCCCGCCGCTGTTAGTTTGCGGCCGCAATGGCGCCGTGGAGTCGACTGCCGTTGCTTGCCGTGCTTGTCGCGGGTTGGCTGGGCGTGTGCGGAGGCGCGGCACGGGCGACGGTCCCGTCGGGGAACCTGATCGTCAACGGCGATGCCGAATCGGGCACAGGTTCTTCTGACTCTTCGACTACCGCGCCCGTCCCGATCCCCGGATGGACGACCACGACGAACATCACCGAGCACACCTACGATCCTGCCGGATCGGGGGCCTTTCCAGACGTGAACGCAAGCGCCGCGATCGGCGGCGGCAATCAGTTCTTCGCCGGAGGCCCGTTCAGCGGCGCCGGCAACACCGTCGAGACGGCGACCCAGAACGTCGACGTGTCGACCGCGGCGGCGGAGATCGACGCCGGCGGAGTCACTGCGACGCTTGCCGCCGACCTGGGAGGTTTCTCGACCCAGAGTGACAGTGCCGCGGTCACCGCCACGTTCCTGGGCGCCGCAGGCGAGCAGCTCGGGACGCTGACGATCGGCCCGGTCACCGCGGCCGACCGCAACGACACGACCGCGCTGCTGCCCCGCAGCGGCTCGGCAACGGCGCCGCCGGGCGCGCGGACGGTCCAAGTGGTGTTGACCGAGACCAAGACCGACGGCACGTACAACGACGCGTATGCCGACAACATCTCCCTGGCGCTGGCCGGACCGCCGCCACCACCACCGCCACCACCGCCACCGCCGCCGCCACCGCCGCCACCACCACCGACCCCGGTCCCGGTGATCGGCAAGACGCTGAACGTGACGTCGGTGAAAGGGAAGGTGCTGGTGCGGCTGCCGAACGGGCACGCGTTCGTGGCGCTGACCGAGGCGCAGCAGCTGCCGGTGGGCACGAAGATCGATGCGCGCCGCGGCACGATCCAGCTGCTCGCCGCGTCCAGCACGCCAGGGAAGACGCAGACGGGCACGTTCGGCGGAGCAGTCTTCCGGCTGACGCAGTCCGCAAAAGGCCGCAATAAGGGGCTGACGACCCTGTCGCTGCTCGAAGGCGCGGTTCGCGGAGGTCCGTCGTATGCCAGTTGCCACGCCCACCGCTCCGGCGGCCCACCCGGGTCCACCGCCACGGCGGCGCGCGTCAATCGCCGCACGCTCCAGCTCCTGCACGCCAGCGCCAGCGGCCGCTTCAATACGCGCGGCCGGTACGCCGCCGCCACGGTTCGAGGCACAATCTGGGACACCGCCGACCGTTGTGACGGAACCCTGGTGCGCGTGCGCCGTGGGGCGGTGACCGTCACCGACTTCGTGCGACACAAGGCGGTGACCGTGCGCGCCGGCCACAGCTACGTCGCTGAGGCACGCTGAACCCAGCCGCCGGTGATGCGTGCGTGCGGCTAGGCTCGGCGCACGCAAGATGACCACTCCGCCAACACGCTACGCGAGGTCCGGGGACGCGTCGATCGCCTACCAGGTCGTCGGCGAGGGCCCGATCGACGTGGTCCTGGTGCTTGGGTTCGCCACCCACGTCGAGCTTCAGTGGGAGTCCCCCGCGTTCGCTCGCTTCTTCGAGCGGATCAGCTCGTTTGCTCGCTTGATCCTGTTCGACAAGCGTGGCACCGGACTCTCGGACCCGGTCGCCGACGTGCCGACACTGGAGCAGCGGGTCGACGACGTGCGGGCGGTGATGGACGCAGCAGGATCCGAGCGTGCAGCCATGTTCGGGGTCTCAGAAGGTGGGCCGATGAGCGTTCTGTTCGCGGCAACCCACCCCGATCGTGTGACGGCGCTGGTTCTCTACGGCGCGATGGGCCGGACCACCCAGGCGCCGGACTACCCGTGGGCCTCGCCTGCGGAGGCGCTTCGTGAGTCAGCCGCCGAGTTCATCGCTCCCTACTGGGGAACGGACGCCCAGGGGACGGTCGAGCTGTTCGCCCCCAGCCTTGTCGACGACCCGCAAGCGGTCGAGTTCGCGGCTCGGATGGAGCGCTCCGCCGCGAGCCCCGGGATGGTGCAGAAGATCTTCGAGATGTTCCTGGACATGGATGTGCGCGCGATCCTGCCCACGATCCATGCTCCGACACTCGTCCTGCACCGGCGCGGCGATCGGGTAGTCAACCGACGAGCCGGCAAGGAGCTCGCGCGGCAGATCCCGGACGCCCGGTACGTGGAGCTGTCTGGGATCGACCATCTGCCCTGGGCGGGTGATTGGACCGCGGTGCTCGGGGAGATCGAAGAATTCCTAACCGGCGCCCGGTCCGCGCCCGAACCCGACCGGGTGCTGACCACGGTGATGTTCACCGACATCGTCGGCTCGACCAAGCAGGCCGCCGAGCTTGGCGATGCGCGCTGGCGCGAGCTGCTGTCGGCCCATCAAGACGCGGTGCGACGCGAGCTGGCACGCTCGGGCGGCCGAGAGATCAAGACGCTAGGAGACGGGTGCCTCGCGACGGTCGACGGGCCAGCGCGGGCGATCCGATGCGCACAGGCCATCGTCGAGGAGGCGACCTCTGCGGGTCTTCAGGTGCGGATCGGTCTGCATTCCGGCGAGGTCGAGTTGATCGGAAACGATGTCGGCGGCATCGCGGTCCACATCGCGGCACGGATCGGAGCGCTCGCAGCGGGAGGCGAGGTGCTTGTTTCCAGCACCGTCAGGGACCTCGTCGCCGGCTCGGGAATTCGGTTCGCAGACCGAGGGACCCAGCAGCTGAAGGGCATCTCTGATGAATGGCGGCTGTTTCGCGCCGAGCCGTAACGAGCGAGTGAAGAGGAGGCCCAACGGTGGCGTTTACTCGGCAACAGATTCGAGATTCGGTCGAACGCGCGGGTGATGAGCACTGGGAAGCGCTCGTCCGGCACCACACAGACGTGTACCCGGACAGCAACCCCACGCCCGGTGACATCTGTAGGGCCGAGGCGGAGCGGCTGAACGACCTCGGCCTCGGTGACAACCCCAACGTCGAGCTGGTCGAGAGCCGGGTCGAGCGGCTCGGACCGGCAGTGCGGATAACGCATGTCTTCGAGGACCGCGAGACCGGAACCCGGTTCGAGACCGAGCCGTTCACCGGCTACGAGTGAGCGCCGATCTCAGCGGCTTGCTCGCGGTTGGCGGCGTGCGTCAGAAGCGACCGAACCACGTGCTGGTGCGTGTCTGTGATCCTGGCCCATGCGGCGCGGGCCGCCGGGTTGGTCTGCTGGACGAGCGTCGCGAATAGCAGCCCGTTGGGTTGGCGACGGAACAGCAGCTCGCCGCGGAGGCCAAGCCAAGAATCAGCTCTGAGGAGCAGCCAGCCGGGTTCGCTGCGCGCGACCCGCCAGCCGAGCACCCGGCGCGAAGACCAAGGCGGCCCCAGCTTCAAACCCAGGGCGAGCCACCCCAAGAACAAGCGTGCACGCACTCGCGGCGGAGCGTCGTCGATCACCGCCCGAACCCACTGCTGAGGACTGTGGTCGACTCCTGCGCTGACCACGAACGCGTCCTCGTAGTCAATCCGCGGGAGTTTGCTCAGCGCGCGTGCGTCGGCCGGCAGCGAGATCTTTGTCACCGTCGGCGGCACGGCAGAGAGTCGTGTAGCCGTCATCAGATCCTCCTAATATATGCAGTACTGCATATATTGTAAGACCATGGCACCTCCAATCCGTACGCCACGCGCAACCTGGATCGAGGCCGGTCTTCGCGCGCTGGCCGCCGGCGGCGGACCGGACGCCGTACGCGTCGAGGCGTTGGCCAAGTCACTTGGAGTCACGCGTGGCGGCTTCTACGGTCAGTTCAAGAACCGCAGCGCCCTGCTGAACGCCATGCTCGATACCTGGGAGCGGGCTGCCACCGACGAGGTCTACGAGCAGGTCGAACGCCGCGGCGGCGACGCGCGCACGAAAGTGCGGCGGGCAGGCGCGCTCACCTTCAGCAGCGAGCTGCTTCCGATCGAACTCGCGATCCGCGACTGGGCCCGCCGCGACAGCGTCGTCGCCGAGCGCCTACGACGTGTCGACAACCGGCGAATGCAATACCTGCGGCAGCTGTTCGGGACCTTCTGCGTCGACGAAGATGAGGTCGAGGGACGGGCGGTTCTCGCATTCTCGCTCGCGATCGGCTACCACTTCATCGCCGCCGACCCTGGCACGCGCAGCCGCAGCGACGCCGTCGAACTCGCGGTCCGGCAGCTCCTCGCTTGAGGCCTTACGAATGTCGTAGCCCAGCCTCGGGACGATCATCCGAGGAGCTCCCGTGTCGGCCTATCGGACCCTGAACGAGCGCCGCGCCGGTGTGCGATACGGCTCGCCCGGCCCGGAGGCGATCACCGAGAACGTGTACGTGCCGGGCTTCAGGCGCTTGTAGGTCAGTGGCGAGCTGCACCGCCTGAACGCCGCGTTGTGCGCACCCCGGCTCAGCGCGCAGCGGTAGCCGGTCGCTGGACCAGTCGCCTCGAAGGAGAACGATGCCGCGTGCTTGCTGACCACGGCGCGGGCGATCAGCGTCTTCGGAACTGACTTGGTCGGCGCAGGCTGCCAATCGACCTGCTGGTCGACTGGGTTGCCTCCGGCCAGCTTGTTTGTGATCAGCTCGGCGTTCTGCCCGCCTGAAACGGGGATCGACCACACGTGGTAGTAGCCGGTGCCGTTGTTGGCGGTGAATGCGATCGTCGTGCCGTCGGGCGACCAGGCCGGGTACGCGCCATCGGAGTACTTGTTGTTCTCGTGCACGAGTGCGTGCTGGCCGCTTCCGTCGGCGTTCATGATCCACAGGTCCATGCCCACCGACTCGCCCGCTTGCAACGGACCGGAATACGCAAGCCGCGTGCCGTCCGGTGACCAGGCGGGGTCGAGGTCGAAATTGGTGGGGTCGTTGCTCAAGTCGGTGAGCCCGGAGCCATTTGTCTTGACCGAGTAGATGTCGCGGTCGCCGCCGCCGGCCGGCACCCGGACGAACGCGATCCGGTCGTCCTTTGGAGACCACGCGAGCTCGCTCTTGCCCGCGGTGTCGTGCGTGATCTGCCGCACCCCGGTCCCGTCGGCACGCATGATGAAGATGTTCGGCAGCTCGTTGTCTCGCTCGGAGACGAACGCGATCTGCGTGCCATCCGGTGACCAGGTGGCATCGCCGTTGCCGGTCGGCGTGTTGGTGAGCCGGGTGCGCTGCGTCCCGTTGGCGCCCATCACGAAGATCTCCGAGTTCGGGAGACCCGGCGCGAGGCTCGTGAACAGCAGCTCGCGCCCGTCGGGAGAGAACTTCGGCTGGGTGTCGGCGGCCGACGACGAGGCGCCGGTCAGGTCGACGAGGCCGGACGCCGTCGCGGCGAAGATGTGGCGCGCACCGCCGTCCTGTGTCGACGTGAATGCGATCTCGCCATTGGCCCCCGGAAAGGCGGCCG
>DASSGR010000214.1:0-18962 GCA_035693425.1 Solirubrobacteraceae bacterium | reverse complement strand
GTGTTCGACACGGTCGCCCAGGCCGTCGAGCATCACGGCAGCCCGATCTACGGCTCGGTCGTGACCGTCCCCCCCGCCTTCACCAAGGACGCCGTGTTCGAGGCGCTCGAGAACGGCATCAAGCTGGTGGTGATCGTCACCGAGCGGATCCCCCGCCGGGATGTTGCCGAGATGGTCGAGCTCGCCTCGGAGAACGGCGCGCGGATCATCGGCCCGAACTGCCTGGGGATCATCGTGCCTGACGTGATCAAGATGGGCGGCATCGGCGGTCCCGCCAAGGATGCCGCCAAGTCCTACCGGCCCGGGCCGGTAGGCGTGATCTCGCGATCGGGCGGGATGACCACCGAGATGTCCTCGACGCTGACCGCCGCCGGCCTGGGCCAGTCGACGGCGGTGTCGATCGGCGGCGACGCGATCATCGGATCGACGTACGCCGAGCTGATGCCGCTGTTCGAGGCCGACGCCCAGACCGAGGCGATCGTGATCTACACCGAGCCCGGCGGCCGGATGGAGGCCGAGCTGGCGCGATGGGTGACCGACAACAACTCGCGGCTGCCGATCGTCGCGTTCATGGCCGGACGGTTCATGGACGAGATGCCGGGGATGAGCTTCGGCCACGCCGGCACGATCGTCGAGGGCAAGGAGGACACAGCGACCGAGAAGATCGCGCGTCTCGCCGACGCAGGCATCGTCGTCGCCGAGGAGATCTCCGAGATCCCCGAGATCGTCAAGGACCGGACCGGAGCCAGGGTATGAGCACGGCGTTGTTCATCGACGTCGAGGTCGACGAATCGGTCGCCCACGATCGCGAGCTGGCGGCCAAGCTGGCAGAGGTGTGCCCCGTGGACATCTTCCGCGCCGGCGACGATGGCGTGGAGATCGTCGAGGACAACCTCGACGAGTGCGTGCTGTGCGAGCTGTGCCTGAACGCCTCGCCCCCCGGGGCAGTTCGGGTTATCAAGCTCTACGACGGCGGCGCGTTGCTGGGCGCCTAGCGCCGCTCCCCTCTACGCCGCTCGCTTGGTCAACCGCCGGCGCGCCGTTTGCGTGAGCGGCCGATAGGAGCGACCGGAGGCGTCCAGGAACCACGCCGGGTGCTCGTCGGAGGGCTCCGGAACCCCTGCCTCGCGCAGGGGCGCGGTGATCGGCCGATACCAGGTCGTCACGGGGATCTCGTCGACGACGTGGACGACCGTCGGTCGCGCGTGCGGCGCCAGCCCGGACAGCGCCCCCCACAGATCCCTCGCGTTCAGTTCCTGCTCGGCTCGCAATGTGACAGCGGCCACGGGAATCTCGGCCTCGCCCCGAGCCGGAACCACGCCGTACGCGACGGCGAGATCGACCGCCGGGATGTCATACAGCGCGTCGCGGATCGGCCCCGTGAACGCCGGGCCCTCATCCGTACGGACGACGTCGTTGAGGCCGTCGACGCGCCAGTAGTCGCCGTCTGCGTCACGACGGAACAGGTCGGGGGTGGCCAGCCATGCGTCGTCGCGGGCGAACACGCCGCGCAGCGGCGTCACACTGAGCTGCTCGTTCGGGCTGACCCGCGCCAGCAGCAGGCCGATCTCGTCGACCGCGCATTGGCGCGCGAAGCCTTCGGGTCCGAGCTCGAGTCCGCCGACGTCGACGTCGTACGCCGCGATCCGGACCTCGGCGCTACCCGGCAGCCGCCGGCCCATCGAGCCAGGCTTGACGTCGCGCAGGTTGACGAGAATCGCGGCGGCCTCGGTGGACGCATAGAACTCGAGCACCCTGGCGGGGGCGAAGCGCCGCTCCACGCGCCGCCAGAGACCTTTCGGCATGCCCGAGCCGATGAACAGCCGCACCGGGTGATGGCGCTCGCCGGGAACGGGCGGCGCCTCGACGATGTCGTGCAGCAGCGTCCAGGTATACGACGCGACCGTGACGCCATAGCGGCGGACCTCCTCCCAGAAGGTCTCCGGGTTGAACTCCGTGGCCATCGCCAGGCGCGCGCCGCCGGCGATTGCACCGCCGATGGCCACCATCAGCCCCGACGGGTGATACGGCGGCGTGACGCTGTAGACGGTGTCGGCGTCCGTCAGCGCCGCTGACGATGCCGTGCCGAATGCCGACATGGCCCAGCGCCGGTTTGTTATCCGACTCATGCGCGTCCCGTCCCCCTCGCCCGTGAACGTGATGAACGCCACGTCGGCGGCGCGGCCGGGATTCGGCCGGTACCACTGCGGGAGCGTGACCGCTGCGGGGTCGATCTGTTCCATGTCGGTCATGCCCTCGGTCTCGAGCTCGCGGGGGCCTCCCCCGCCGCCGAGCACGAACGTATGCACTCGCCGCAGTCCAACCGCCAGCGCGGCGCGCTCGGGGTCGGCAATGATCCGCTGCACCTGCCCGAGCTCCACCTCGCGGTCCAGATCGCCGTCAGGTCTGAGCAGCACCGATACGGCGCCGAGCCTGCTGATTGCGACCGCGAGCGCGAGCGCGCTCGGACGGGTTCCCATCAGCACGCCGACGTGCTCGCCCTGGCGCACCCCGATCGAGATCAGCCCGCGGACGACGTTGTCGATGCGTTCGTCGACCGCCTTGGCCGTGTAGGCGCGGTCCTCGAACAGGAAGAAGGTCTCCTCGGGCGCCTTGCGCCGGCGCTCCTCGACCAGCAGGCCCAGCGAGATCCGGGTGCTGGGCTGGATCTGCTCCAGTCGCGCGAGCCGCGGCAGCTGGCCGGCGGCCTCGCGCGCCAGCTCACGGACGCCGCGCACGGTGTGTCGCGTCGCGCCGACCGTGGTACGCGCGATCCCTCCTCCCACCGCGGCGGCCAGCTCGATCCCGTAGCCGACCCTGTTGCGAACGGCGAGCTCCGGTGACGACGGGCCCATCGGACCGATGGCCTCCGGGAGCTCCCCCTCCCCCACCCGCCACCGAGCCCAGCCCGCCACCGCCGGCCAGGTGACCTCGGTCGACCTGGAGCCCACGACCAGGCCGAAGTGACCGGCGTGGAGCGTCAGCTCGTGCACATCGGCTCGAGGTGCCGCCTGGAGGATCGCCCGCACCCCTGGAGGCGGCGCGATCTCGTCGACGGTCCCGACGACGGCCAGGATCGGGCAGTCGATGTCGGCCAGCGTCACCAGCCGGTCCTCGATCGTGAAGCCACCTTCAAGCATCCGGTTGTGGGTGATGAACTGGCGGACGAAGTCCGCCATCGCGGGTCCGGGCCACGCAACCCACCCTTCGCCCTCGAGGAACCGCCGCTGGCGCTCACGGGGCAGTAGTGCCTGACGGTCGTGAAGCTGAAGCAGGAACTCGATCTGATGCCGCAGGGACTTGACCGGGTCGAGCAGTTTGAAGCCGTTGCGGCTCGCCCAGGCCGGAAGGCCCCATCCGCGCAGAGCGTCCGCGAGCAGCTCGGCGGCGCCTGTTGTGAACTGCTCCGGAAGGCCGAAAGGCATCGCGAGCCGCGTATCGACCGGACTGCCGAACGTGATCAGCGATCCCAGACCGTCGTTTCGCCGGTACGCGGCCGTCTGGTAGCAGAACATGCCGCCCTGCGAGTAGCCGGCGAGGTGCACGTCGTCACCGGTCGCGTCGCGGACTCGGTCGACCGCGTCAGACACCGCCAGCACGTGGTCGGCCAGCGTCCGCTCGAGCCCGCCCGCCTGGCGCTCGGGCGCGCCGAAGTCGACCACCCAGGGGTCGGCGCCGTGCTCGCGCAGGATCGTCACTGCGCTGGTGTTAGGCGCGACGTCATAGACCTCGGAGGCGAGCATCAGCGGCGGTACCAGCAGGATCGGCGGACCGCCGCGCTCCTGGTCTGCGTAGTAGTGACGCAGGCGATACACGCGCTGCTCTGAGACCAGCTCGTACGGCGACGGCTCCTCGTCCGTCGCCAGGCCGCCGAAACGCGCGACCTCGAGCGCGTTCTGGGCGGCGGCGCCGAGTCGGGTCACGGGTGCGGCGATGGTCCTCTGCAGAGATGGCACGGACGCACATGTTCTCCGAAATGGCGACGGGCCGCGACCGTCAGGGGTCACGCACGCTAGGGTGACCGGTCCATGAACCTTGCAAGCGTCCTCACCGACTCCGCGCAACGCGACGCCGGTCACGTCGCGCTCAGGCTCGACGACATGGAAGTCAGCTACGGCCGGCTCGACGAGGGAAGCGCCCGCCTTGCGGCGGTCCTGGCAGACCGTGGGCTCGAGCCCGGCGACCGCGTCGGAATCATGCTTCCCAACGTTCCGTACTTCGCGGTCTGCTACTACGGGGTGCTGCGAGCCGGGGGCGTCGTGGTCCCGATGAACGTGCTGCTCAAGCGCCGCGAGGTCGCCTTCTATCTCAGCGATTCCGGGGCAAAGCTGATGTTCGCCTGGGAGGGGTTCGCCGACGACGCGAGGGCCGGGGCGCAGGAGGCCGGCGCCGAGTGCGTCGTGGTCAAGCCCGGCGAATTCGAGGAGATGCTGGCGGGCGTCGAGCCGCAGCGCGGGGTCGTCGACCGTGCCCCCCATGACACCGCCGTGATCCTGTACACGTCGGGGACGACCGGCACGCCGAAGGGCGCCGAGCTGACCCACGAGAACCTGAAGCGCAACTGCGAGATCACACGCGACATGTTCGAGATCGGCGACGAGGTCGTGACGCTCGGCGCGCTGCCGCTGTTTCACTCATTCGGGCAAACCTGCGGCATGAACGCGACGATCGCGGCCGGCGGGACGCTGACGCTGATCCCGCGCTTTGATCCCGGAAAGGCGTTGGAGATCATCCAGCGCGACAAGGTCAATCTGTTCCAGGGCGTGCCGACGATGTACTCGGCGATCCTCCACCACGAGGGCCACGACGCATTCGACACCTCGACCCTCAAGCTGTGCGTCTCGGGCGGCTCGGCGATGCCGGTGGAGCTGATGCGCGGCTTCGAGGAGGCGTTCGGCTGCAAGATCCTCGAGGGCTACGGACTGTCGGAGAGCTCGCCGGTTGCGTCGTTCAACCGCCCCGATCGCGAGCGCAAGCCGGGCTCGATCGGGGTCCCGATCGAGGGCGTGGAGATGAAGGTCGTCGACGACGACGGCAACGAGGTCGCGCAGGGCGAGGTCGGCGAGATCGTGATCCGCGGCCACAACGTGATGAAGGGCTACTGGAACAAGCCCGACGAGACGGGCGAGACGCTGCGCGACGGATGGCTGCACACCGGCGACATGGCGAAGATCGACGAGGACGGCTATTTCTTCATCGTCGACCGCAAGAAGGACCTGATCATCCGCGGCGGCTACAACGTCTATCCGCGCGAGATCGAGGAGGTCCTCTACGAGCACCCTGCGGTGAGAGAGGCGGCAGTCATCGGGGTCAAGGACGACACGCTCGGCGAGGAGGTCGGCGCCGCGGTCGCGCTCAAGGACGGCGAGGATGCGTCGGCGCAGGAGCTGCGCGATTTCGTCAAGGAGCAGGTGGCCGCCTACAAGTACCCGCGGCGGGTGTGGTTCGTCGACGAGCTGCCCAAGGGGCCGACGGGGAAGATCCTCAAGCGCGAGATCCAGCCGCCCGACAACGATTGAGCGCGCCACCGCGCATCCGCCCGGCCAGGCGCGAGGACGTCGCGCTGATGTTCTCGCTGATCGTCGAGCTGGCCGAGTACGAGCGCGCGGCAGATCACGTCAATGGCACCGAGGAGATGCTCGAAGGCGCGCTGTTCGGCCCTGAGCCGGTGGCTGAAGCGCTGATCGCCGAGGTCGGCGGGGAGCCCGCGGGCTTCGCGTTGTTCTACACGAGCTTCTCGACCTGGCAGTGCACGCCGGGGATCTGGCTCGAGGACCTCGTGGTGCGTGAGCGGTTCCGCGGCGCCGGCGCAGGCGCCGCGCTGGTGCGCGAGCTCGCCGCGATCGCGCTGCGACGCGGCTGCGGGCGCGTGGAATGGGCGGTGCTCGACTGGAACGCGTCGGCGATCGGCTTCTACGACCGCCTCGGCGCGAGCTCGGTGGAAGATTGGCGACTGCGCCGCCTGGACGGGGAGGCGCTGCAGCGGGCCGCGCGCGGGGAGCGCCCGGGGCCGTGACCGCGGAGCCGGCCGATCGGGTCGGGCTCGGGACGGTCGCGCTCGAATGGACTCGCATCGGGCTGACCGGCTTCGGAGGCCCGCCGGCGCACATCGCGCTGCTGCGGCGATTGGTCGTCGAACGCAAATGGATCGACCCACGCGAGCTAGAGGAGGCGATCAGCGCCTGCAACCTGCTGCCGGGGCCCGCCTCGACGCAGCTGGCTCTGTTCTGCGCACAGCGCGTGGCGGGAACGCCCGGAGTGATCGTCGGCGGCCTCGGCTTCATTGCCCCCGCCGTTGTTCTGATGCTGATTCTGTCGGCGCTGTTCCTGTCTCAGTCGCCGCCGCTGTGGGTGCGGGGAGCGGGCGCCGGCGCGGGCTCCGCGGTCGCTGCCGTCGCGGTGGCCGCCGCGATGGGGCTGCTCGCGCCCAGCTGGTCGCGGGTCGCACACGACCGGGCGCGTCGCTCCCGCTGGATTGTGTACGTGCTGCTGGGGGGCGCCGCCGCCGCGACGGTCGGTCCCTACCTAGTGCTGGTGCTGCTGGCTTCAGGCCTGATCGAGCTCGCGATTTGCTCGCGGATGCGAGGACTCCTGCAGGCCCACGGCTGGACCGTGGCGCTGCCGCTCGCCGCCGCGGCCGTCGGCGGGATCCCCGCGCTCATCTGGGTCGCGTTCAAGGTCGGCGCGCTGTCGTACGGCGGCGGCTTCGTGATCATCCCGCTGATGCAGGGCGACGCCGTCCACACCTACCACTGGATGACGTCGGCGCAGTTTCTGAACGCCGTCGCCTTGGGCCAGGTCACGCCCGGCCCGGTGGTGGCAACGGTCGCCGCCGTCGGCTACGCGGCGCACGGGGTCGGCGGCGGCGTACTCGCGGCGTTCGTCGCGTTCCTCCCGTCGTTTCTGTTCGTGCTGATCGGAGGACGCCATTTCGACCGGCTGCGGGGCAACTGGCGCGCGCAGCGGTTCCTCGACGGCGCAGGGCCCGCGGCGGTCGGCGCGATCTTCGGCTCTGCGATCCCGCTGGCGGCCGCGCTGGATGAGGCGTGGCAGTTCGGGCTACTCGCCGCGGCGGCCGTGGCACTGCTCGTGGGACGCCTGGGGATCGTCACCACGCTCGTGGCATGCGGAGTGATCGGAGGGATCGGCGCGATCGCGGGCGCGCCGATCCCTCACTGATTTCAGCGTCCGGTGTCCTGCGGGCTGTGGCCGGAGAAGCTCACAACCTGCTGAATGCCGGAAGGCCGGTTGGTGTAGCGCATCGTGAACGGCAGTAGGCCCGGCACGAACGTGATCCGCTCGCGTGTGGCCGACGAGCGCCACGCTGACGGGTTCGAACCCTGCTTGGCGGCCAGCTTGTTGCCGGCCTTGTCGATCGCGTTCCACAGCTGCGCTCGGCAGCGCTTGATGTTGCCGGCGCCGCAGTAGCGCACGTTGAACTTGCCGCGGACCTTCATGCCCATGATCGTGCGCAGGTCCTTGTCCATGTAGATGTGCCAGCCGGTGTACTGCCCGCCGGGTGGCTGGTCGTACTGGCTGACGAACGACGCCAAGTCGTTGGACAGCGTGGGACCGAGCACTGACGAAGCCCACGCATTCGCCAGCAGCGGCCACGCCGTGTCCATGATCGCCGCCCCTGGGTCGGTGATGTCGCCGACGCCGGAGGGATCGGTCCGGTCGAGACGGCTGCCGCCGTGCTGGTGCCACGCGTCGAGCAGCGCGAGCATCTGCGCGTCGCGAGCGTTGGGCGCGTGTCCTCCGTGCAGCAGCTTCGACAGCACCGGCTCAAACGTCATCTCACGAACGTCCTGCGTCGCCGCGGCGTTCATCGCCGACACGACCTGCTCGGGCGTGATGTTCTTGCCGTGGCCGAGGTTGTTGATCAGCAGGTCGACGCGCTGCAGCGCACCCAGCGACCAGTTGTCGTCGGGGGCCTCGTAGCCGGCCTGCGGGCGGTTGTTCCAGTTGACGATCTCGCCGCTTGGCGGGTTGATGCCCTGCGGGTGATTCTTCGCTGACACGTCGCCCTTCCACTCCTCGTGCCCGGTGCCGTTGATCGGCATCGCCGGGTCGACGTTCGAGGGACGGATCGGCACCAGGCCGCTCGTGAACACGCCGATGTCCTTGTCGTCGGCATAGAACGAGTTGAACGTCTGGGGCGTCAAGCTCGCCGCCTTGAAGAACTGGTGGATGTTGTGAACCTGGTTGTGGGCCAGCTTGTAGTAGAACAACTGGTCGAGCACGTCCTTGCCGTAGCTCGAGCGCTTGCGAGACAGCGCCACGAGGCGGCCGTGCACCCGTGCGTAGCCGAACACCGGCCCGTGGACGGTCCGGTAGTACGTGATCTCTCTGGCGTCCTTGGTGCCCGGGTTCAGCTTTCCGGCGTCGAAGAACTGCATCTTCCGGCACTTGCCGTCGAACAGGTACTTGTGCGTGCTGTGCCCGCACAGGGTCTCCACGTAGGTGTCGATCTGGTCAAGGCCGGCTGACGTCAGCGACCAGGCCGCGTCCTGCGAGCGTCCGATGAAGATGTATCCGGGGAACGGCGCCGCGGTCGCGCCGCGCTGGCTGATCCCTGGTCCCTCCAGGTCCTCCTCCATCGTCAGGCCCGGGTAGAAGTAGCCGATCTGCGGGCCGGCGACCATGATCGGGTGATGGGTCGAAGAGCGTGCACCGGACACCATCAGCTCGTTGCTGGCGTGTGCGCGCGGCTCGAAGGCGGCCAGCGCCTTGGTCGCGGCCGATGTCATGCTGCCCGGGTCGAGGTTGACGTTGCCGCTGTCGTTCTTGGGCGGCGCCTGGAAGCTCACCTTGCCAGGGACGCTCGCGGGCGCCTCGGGGTCGTTGGCCTCGCGCAGGTCGTCCCACACGGCACGGCCCTTCTTGGCGCCGAACTTGCGTTGCAGCGCAGTCAGGAACTCCGAGCGGACGGCTTCGTCGCCGCCGCCCTCACCGACGAACTGATCCTTGAGTGCGTTGAGCGCGTAGATGTCGTTGCGGGTGAACGGAGCCGCGGTCGAGCCTTCGGCTTTGAACGCGGCGTTGATGCCGTCGAGGTACACGTCGATGTCGTGCAGCACGGCGCGACCCTCGGCGCCGTGGGCGAGCAGTGCCTTGGTCTGCTTGGCGAGCTCGCGCTCTGTCTGCGCGGTCGGCTTGAAGTTCTCGAGGCCGGAGATCAGCCCGAGCGCGCTCAGGCCGGGAGCGTCGATGGCCGCCACCCGGGAGTCGTAACGCGCCTGCTGGAGCAGTAAGCCGCGGTCCTGGACGAGCACGTATCCGGCTCCCCAGGTCACGTCGTCGCGCGTTGAGCCGAAGATGTGCGGGACGTCAAAGCTGTCGCGGTAGATCGTCACGCCGGGGCGCGGGGTCTCCTTGTTGGAGAGGCCCTGGGCCCCGATCGGGTCGGCCTTGAAGTCGGCGATCAGGTCACTCTTGGTGACGTGGTTGAACAGCGGCGTCAGCGCGTTGTACATCTGCGCCTGCTGATCGGCGCCGGCCGGCGGCGGAACGTCGCCGGGCTCACCCGAGGGGATGATGTCGCGCGCGATGATCGCGTGGTCTGCGAATGTCGGCGCGGGTGGGGCGGCGGACGCAGTAGCGGGCGCGATCGCGCCCGCTGCCAGTACCGCCGCAAGCACATGCTTACGGCTCAAAGAAGCTTCCTCCTCGTGTGACGATTCGTGAAGCAGCGTAGCCGAGGATCCGCCGACGGCAGGCGCTGGTCCCCGCGACGAGGGCGACCGACAGCGCCTTTCACACAATTGCGGTAGGCGCCGAGCTCGATGGTCCGGCTCGCCCCGCACCGGGCCCGCGTCAATAAACGCCCCGCGTCAATAGGAAAGCCCCACCGAAGCGGGGCTTTCCCTTAGCAGGCCTATAAGCCGGATCCTGTCGTGAGCAACCATCCATCTACGCGGCCTACCCGGACCTTGGCGGGCCACCTCCAAACGGTCCTGCTTGGCCTAGCATCAGGTGGGGTTTACCTGGCCGCCGCGTCACCGCGACGCCGGTGCGCTCTTACCGCACCATTTCACCCTTACCGGCCTGAAGCGCTGCAGCGGCTTCAGGCTTAGGCGGTGTTATTTCTGTGGCACTTTCCCGCGGGTTTCCCCGGGTCGGCATTACCGACCACCTTGCCCTGTGATGTCCGGACTTTCCTCGAAGGCTTTACCTCCGCGGTCGCTCAGCCTGCATCGGTGAGCATAGAGCCTGATCTCGCCCGCGCGGCCGTGTGCACCGAGCCTTGCCGCCCCCGCGCTCGCCGGCTTGGCGGTCCCAGGCTCTGCGGTCGCGGCGATGCGGGGGCCTGCTCAGCGCGGTCTCCCGGCGACGGAAACGTCCCGCGCGAGGCTTCTCCTCCGAAGTCGTGGGACGTTCCCGCTCTCGGAGAGCGGTTTCGACCCAACGCGGCCGGCCAGGTGCGTCGATGGGGACGTTTCCGGCCGGCCCCGCCGGGCCCGGGCCCAGCACCCTGGTCAATGCCACATCGGACGCCACGCTCGCGTCGCATGTGGCGTTACCCCGCTGGGAGCTGGGGTACGCCACACTCACCGCCGGCCGACGCTCGGGTGTGGTGTTTGCCGCGCTCGGACCGGACTCCACGCAGCGCACCGTCGAGCCGGCGCCTCAGCGCAGCGTCGTGCCGCAACTGTTGCAGCGCCCACCGATCGGCCGCGCGTGGGCCCCGTACTCCGGAGCCATGTCCTCGCCGCAGACGACGCACCGCACGACCCGGTGGGCGGCGAGCCCCTCCCACACGCCGACGAGAACCTCGTCGAGCATGGGCTCACCGCCCGCCAGGTCGAACAGAGTCGGCGGAGCGGACTCGAACGGGGCCAGGACGCTCACCTCCGGTCCCTCACCCCATGCCCCGCATCAGGCCAACGACCTTCCCCAGCACGCTCACTTCGCGGCTGCGGATCGGCTCCATCGCCTCGTTCTCGGGCTGAAGCCGAATGTGGTCGTCCTCCTGGAAGAAGCGCTTGACGGTCGCCTCGTCGCCCACGAGCGCAACCACGATGTCGCCGTCGACAGCGGTCTCCTGCGGCTTCACGACCACCAGATCGCCGTCGAGGATGCCGACGTCCTTCATCGACTCCCCTCGCACGCGCAGCAGATACCGGCCATCGTCGCCGCCCGCGAACTCGGGCGTCTGGATGTAGTCCTCGATGTTCTCCTCGGCCAGCACCGGTTGGCCGGCAGCGACCTGACCGACCAGCGGCAGACCGGGCCGCACCAGGCTGCGGACGCTCGACGCGGCGCTGGACGCCGCCCGGTCGAGCATCTCGATCGCCCGGGGCTTGGACGGGTCGCGGCGCAGCAGTCCGATCTTCTCGAGATTCGCCAGGTGCGCGTGCACCGTGGAGGACGAGGCGAGACCGACCGCCTTGCCGATATCGCGCACCGTCGGGGGATAGCCGTACTTGGCCGAGTAGCGCTTGATGAAGTCGAAGATCTCCTGCTGACGCTTGGTTAGATCCATCGTCAACTCCTTACTCGTTTGACCCGGGGCGATCCCGTACGTCGAACATGTGTTCGTTAGACTAGCGCGGCCCCTGGACGGACTCAACCCGCGGCCCACGCGGCGCTGCCCCGAGCCGCCCGCCCCGCAGGATCGCCGCCGTGGCAACCCCCGCGGATATACTGGGCCGCCCAAGCGCCTGTGGCGGAATTGGTAGACGCGCAAGGTTGAGGGCCTTGTGGACTGTATGGTCCGTGGAGGTTCGAGTCCTCTCGGGCGCACTGGAAAAGCCCCGCATGCGGGGCTTTTTTCATGTCTAGGGGCGATCGGTGCATGCATCCGGCGGTGGACGTATTGTTGCCACGTGGCAACAACGTCCATTTTGTACGTCCATTTGGCAACAAGATGGACGTACGCGCGGCTCTCTGGTGGCCACGCGTGAGCGTGCGCCAGGATCGCGGCGGCTGGGAGGTCCGTTGGCGGGACGGCTCTGGGACGCGGCGAGCCAGACGCTTCCGGTCCGAGGAAGCGGCCCGCGCCTACGACGAGGCGATCCGGGATGTCTCCCCCGACGCGCAGCGTTCGGACACCGCCGGCGGCGGGGCCGGGGTCTACCCCTACGCAACGCGCGACGGGACGCGCTGGCGGTTCGTCGTGCGCCGCAGCGACGGCACCCAGACCTCCAAGCGCGGCTTCGCAAGTCGGCGCGCGGCGGCAGATGCCCGGCGCCGGCTGGTTGAGCGGGTGGAGCGGCGCGAGGTCGTCCACACCACCGAGACCTTCGGCCGTCACTGGGAGCGTTGGCTCGCCCGCCGCCGTCCCTACTTGGAGGACGGCACCTGGAGCGGCTATGAGATCAACGGCCGCAAGCGGCTTCTCCCTGCCTTCGCCGACAAGCGCCTCGGGGCGCTATCCGTCGACGACATCCGTGCTTTCGTCGCCGAGCAGGCCGAGGCGGTGGAGGCTGGGCAGCTCGCGGCAAACACGGTCAACAACGCGCTCGTCACGCTCGTGGTCTGTCTCAACGACGCTGTCGACGACGGATTGATCGTGGCCAACCCTGCGCTACGCGTCGAGCGACTACCCGCGGGCCACATCGAGCGCGAGTACCTCCGTCTGCACGAGATCGCGATCTATCTCGATTCCTGCTCCGACGTCTACCGGCCGCTCGCCGAGGTGCTGATCGGCAGCGGGATCCGGATCTCCGAGGCGCTGGCGCTGCGCATCAGCGATCTCGAGCTCGACGACAGCGGAGGCGTCATCGTCGTCTACCGCTCGCGCAAAAAAGGCTCAGTCGGGTCGACCAAGTCAGACCGATTCCGTTCGGTGGAGATCGGACCGCGCGCCAGCCTCGTCCTGCGCTCCTTGATCGAGCAGCGCCGCGAGCTAGACACCGCCCTCGCCGGCGACGCGCTCGTGTTCGTCATGCCGGTGCGCGGCGCGAAGCGCAGCCGAGGTCGGTGGGCGAGCGCCGGCGTCGCCGAGGCGATGGATCGCACGACCGTCTCGCGCGACTGGCACAAGCAGGCGCTCCAGGACGCCGCCCTACGGGACATGCCACTGCACGCGTTGCGCCACACCGCGGCTGCGTCGTGGCTCGCAGCCGGCAACTCGCTGATGTACGTGCAGCGCCAGCTCGGCCACGCCGACATCGGCACCACCGAGCGCTACTACGGGCACCTCGAGCGCCACGTGTTGGCTGCTGGGGCGATTGCCACCGAGGAAGCGATCGCTAGGGCCGCGGCGAAGTCAGGTTTAGAGCAGCGACTGCTGACCCCGGATGGGCACCACTGACGCCGGGCTCTCCGCCTCGGGCTGTGCCGCTGGAGACGAGCGACCGGGCCGCAAGGTGTCGCGAGCGTCAGCGAGCCACTGCTCGAGATCGGAGGCGACGAATCGCAGCGGGCCGTCGTCACTCCCCAGGCGCACTGACGGGATGCGTCCCGTTCGCGCCGCCTCGTACACCCAGGCTCGCGATACCGCCAAAAGGCGCGCGACGTCGTTTGGACGCAAGAGCGTCGAGAGTCTTGAGTCGTCGTCTAACGGTGGCTGACGTACGGACAGACTCATTGGCGCGTCCACCTGAACTCCGTAACTCCTTCGAGGTTGCGGAGCGCGGCTGGAGGGCTCGATACGGGCATACGAGACATTTATTTGACTGCGTCATACGATAGCTCACTGTGGCCGCTTTTCCCTGCAAATCAGTACAATATGAGTCAACGGAAGTCAACGCGAGTCAACGAACGTAAACGCGCGTTCACCCGATGTCGGATCTAGCCCGGAGGAGGCGTATCCGCATCGTCATCGAGAGTGCTGCTTACTCTGAGGGCGACACTCTCGCCTTTGGCGCGAATACCAGGTGCCGGAGCAATCTCGTCGAGAGACCTGCTCTGTCGTCGGCGCGTGCTGGTCATCGCGTGTCGCGGGGTGATGCGGGTCGCGTCCTGTCTGACGATATTGGCTGGTTTGATGTCAGCTGTTATCACCAGGGTGTGATGGGCACCCGGACGCCGAACATCGATCGGCTCGCGCAGGAGGGTGTGCGGCTGACGGACTGCTACGGAGAGGCGAGCTGTACGGCGGGCCGGGCGGCGCTGATCACGGGGCAGATTCCGATGCGTACCGGGCTGACCACGGTGGGGATGCCAGGCGCTGCGCAGGGGATCCAGCCGGAGGATCCGACGCTCGCGGAGTTGCTCAAGCCGCAGGGGTATATGACGGCGCAGGTCGGCAAGAACCATTTGGGGGATCGCAACGAGTTCCTGCCGACCGTCCATGGATTCGACGAGTTCTACGGCAATCTGTACCACCTCAACGCTGAGGAGGAGCCCGAGCAGCCCGATTATCCGCGGGAGCACCCGGCGTTCCAGCAGTTCTTCAAGCCGCGCGGGGTCCTTCGTAGCAGGGCGTCAGACGCTGACGATCCGTCCGAGGACCCGAGGTTTGGTCGGGTGGGCAAGCAGGTGATCGAGGACACCGGTCCGCTGACGCGCGAGCGGATGGAGACGATTGAGGATGATCTGCTCGCCGAGTCGCTGGACTTCATCGATCGCGCGCACGCGGCCGGCAAGCCGTTTTTGCTGTGGCACAACACGACTCGAATGCATGTCTGGACGCGTCTGTCGGAGCGCTGGCGAGACAAGACGAAGTTCGGTCTGTACGCGGATGGGATGCAGGAGCTCGACTGGGTCGTCGGTGAGCTGCTCGGCAAGCTCGACGAGCTCGGGATCGCTGAGGACACGATCGTTATGTTCACGACCGACAACGGGGCGGAGAAGTTCTCGTGGCCTGACGGCGGCACGACGCCGTTCCGGGGTGAGAAGGGTCTTGGTTGGGAGGGCGGCTTCCGGGTGCCATGGGTGATGCGGTGGCCAGGGCATATTCCGGCCGGACGTCTGCTCAACGGGATCGTCTCCAACCAGGACGTCGTTCCGACCATGCTTGCCGCGGCCGGCGTCCCGGACATCAAGGAGCAGCTGCTGCAGGGTTACCAGGCCGGCGACAAGCATTTCCGCGTCCACCTAGACGGCTACGACCAACTGCAGTACCTCACCGGGGTCAGCGAGGAGTCGCCGCGCCAGGAGTTCTTCTACTACGGAGAGCACGATCTGTTCGCGATCCGCTACGCGAACTGGAAGATTCATTTCCAGGTCAAGGACGACTGGTTCGCCGGCCAGCTGCGCAGGCCGACCGTGCCGCAGCCGGTGAACCTGCGCGTGGACCCGTTCGAACAGCACATGGAATCGCCGGGTTACCCGATGTACGTCGGCGAGAAGCTGTGGACGGTGATGCCGGCCGGTTACCTCCTCAAGCTCCATGCAGAAACGTTCGAGGAGTTTCCGCCGCGTCAGGCGCCGGCGAACTTCAACCCCCAGGAGATGCTCGATTCGGTGCTTGACGCCGCCGCCGCAGGGATCGGCAATAAGTAGTCGGGACCCGATCACGCAGACGTGAGCTAACGGTGAACAGCATGAGTCGGCTAGCCGCCCAGCCGCACTCCGCCGCGGCCCATCCAGGGATGAAGTGGCTTCCCGGCGGGGAGTTTTTGATGGGCTCGGACGAGTTCTACCCCGAGGAGCGTCCCGTACGTCGGGTAGCAGTGGATGGCTTCTGGATGGACGAGCACCCGGTCACCGTGGCCGAGTTTCGACGCTTCGTTCGCGAAACTGGCTACGTGACCGTCGCCGAGCGGCCGCTTGACCCAGCCGACTACCCCGGCGCCGACCCCGCCCTGCTAGTGCCGGGATCGTCAGTGTTCCACCCCTCGCGGGGTCCGGTCGACCTGAGCGACAATCGCAACTGGTGGCAGTACGTGCCAGGCGCGTCCTGGAAGCGGCCGGGCGGTCCGGGAAGCTCGATCACCGGGCGCGACCGCCATCCGGTCGTGCACGTCGCTCACGCGGACATCGAAGCCTACGCGAACTGGACGGGGAAGGACCTTCCAAGCGAAGCCGAGTGGGAGTTCGCGGCCCGCGGCGGCCTCGAGGCGGCGATCTTCGCCTGGGGTGACGAGCACTTTCCCGGCGGCAAACCAATGGCGAACACCTGGCAAGGCGAATTCCCCTGGCAGAACCTCAAGCTTGACGGGTTCGCAGGGACCTCGCCGGTCGGGAGCTTTCCGCCGAACGGTTACGGGCTCTACGACATCACGGGGAACGTGTGGGAGTGGACATGCGATTGGTTCACCGCCCGGCACCCCGACGACGTACGGCACGCGTGCTGCGTCCCGCGCAACCCTCGCATCACGGACCGTGAACGCTCCTACGGAGCGGCATCCACGCCCGGCTCGAACATTCCCCGCAAGGTCATCAAGGGCGGTTCGCATCTCTGCGCCCCGAACTACTGCCTGCGCTACCGGCCCGCCGCGCGACAACCACAGATGATCGACACCTCGATGTCCCACCTCGGCTTTCGGTGCATCACTCGCTCCCAACCGGCCGAGTGAACCGCCGACCATCGCCACCACCGCTGCCTTCCAGCCCCTGCGACGCCGCGCGGAACAGGTGCTTAGCTCAGCCGGTCCCTGGCCATTGCGGACGGCAGAGACCTCGCTTGACGGTGCGACGTGCATCCGCAGAGCGGAGAAATGAAGGACTCGCTCGCCCAGCACAACGATGCCGTCATGAGGGTGCTGTTCTCTTCTTTGGCGCCGAGCTGATCGCCGGCGGCGTGTCACCGCTGGCCTGGCGAAGCAGCCGGCGTGGCATGGCGCTGGCGGCGGCTCGCGCGCAGCAGCCGCCGCCAGAACGCCGGGCTCGTGGAAACAATGGCGCTGCTAGAAGCGTCGGTCCCGGCGGTCATCGCGCCGGTCCTCACGCCGATCCCCGCGACGCCGCACCCCGCGGGTCACGACCGCGGCGGTACCCGCCACCGCGGCTGTCCGAGCGACGGGCCGACCTCCGAGCACGCCGCGTCTGCCGACTCGACCTCTACCAAGCATCTCAGTCTCCTTCGTTTGAAATCGTGTCGTCGGCCTCGATCGCGGCCGCGAGCGCCTGGATCGGGATCCGGCCCCCGGCCACCAACTGACCGCCGGACCGGCGAACGGCCGAACCAAACGGCGCGGCCCACACGTTCTCCCAGACCAGCACTGCCGCGACGCTCCCGGGCTCCAGGGCCGCCCCGATCGATTCGACGTCCTCCTCCGCGAGCAGCAGCGCGAGCTCAGTCTCCAGTTCGCGCAGCCCACCGAGGTCGACGTCGCCGAAGTCGTGGGACTCGAACCCCTCGACGGACCCATCGAGCTCCTTCTTGAGCAAGATCAGGTCAAGCACCCGGACCACGCCGCCGTCGACCAAGGCCGTCAGCTCTGCCGCCATCTCACCGGAGAAGTTGGCCCGATCGGCGGGAAACTCGACGACCACGTAATCGACCGGCCCAAGCTCGTCCACGTCGGTGTCGTTCATATGTGCCTCCATCAGTAGTTGCGGACGCCCATGAGTCCCGGGATCCCTGTGCTCAGCTTCGACTGAACGGAGTCCAGCGGCATCATCCAGATGGGATGACAGCCAGCGGATAGCGGTGCGAAACGGGCCGTCTCGGCAGCGGGATGGTCGGCGTCGGCTCATTCGAGGGATGCCGAGTCGCCTCCGTGACCGAAGCCGTGAACGGCGTGAACTGGGAGTTGGCGTCCATTACCCGACTTGTCCTGACGCTGGCTGCCGTATCGCGGTTGCTACCGGCACCTCCGTCGCGCCGGCGATGGTGTTCGTCATCGTCGTACCGCTCGTGATCGACGAGGTGACGGCCGCCGCAACGGGGGAGCGTTAAGACGCTCGCCCGCGGGACACCGGCTGTCCCCGCTGGATCGTGCGGAGAGCAGCAGCCTTGCCGGGAGTGTCGCCTCGGCGGCTGAGCAGCAGCCGCGCCTCGCGTTCAAAGGCGTTGTGCATTGGGATGTGGTCCGGTCGCGCGCGCATCGGGCAGGGACGCGCGCCACGGGCGCGAATCTTCGGTTGTGCCCGTCGAGGGATCAGCTTCCCCGCGCGCGCGTCGGTTTGCCCGTGGGCCGAGCGATGAGACTGTGCTTGAGTTTGTCGAGCGGATCGGCGATGCGTACGGGCTCGTTCTCGTCCTGATCCTCACGACGTTCGTTGTGACGATGACCTTACCTCCGCAGGGCTGGGGGGGGCGGGTCGTGGCGGTGGCGGTCGCGGGGCTGACCGCGATCATCGCGCTGACGAGTTCGGATGTGCGACTGAGGCGGGTGCGGCTTGCGGTCGCGGCTGCGCTGGCGGCGGTGATCGCAACCGCGCTCGCGAGGGCGTTCTCTTCAGATGCGTTGCTGGGCGCCGCGTTCGTTGTCGACTCGTTTCTGCTTGCGATCGCGGCGGCCACGATCCTGCGCCGCGTGGTCCTTTCCGCGACGGTCGATTTCCGGACGATCCTCGGGGCGATCAGCGTCTTCACGCTGCTGGGCCTGCTGTTCGGCTTTCTGTTCCTCGCGCTTGGCCGCTTGGTGGGCGGCGATGTGTTCGCCGGTGTCTCTCACGCGCAGGCTCGGGACTATCTGTTCTTCAGCTACACGACGCTGACGACGACCGGCTACGGGAATCTGGTACCTGCCGGGGACATCGGCCAGATCCTGTCGGTGTTCGAGATGCTGACCGGCCAGGTCTTTCTGGTGACGCTGGTCGCCGGCCTCGTCAGCCTGTGGCGGCCTGGCGCGAGATCGGCTGAGGCGACCGGGGGCCGCGATGAGCAGCGAGCCTGACGCTCAGCATGCCGACGGGGCAAACGCGGGGGCTGATGTCGAGGAGTCGGTTGAGCCGGCGGGCCCGTTGGCGCGGGCGCGACAGAGCCTGCGCGTTCCGGGCGTGTTGGTGCGCCTCGCGAGGCGCGATCCGCACCACATTCCTGAGCGGCTGACGCTCTACGAGGCCGATCGGCAAGCGGCCGGCGCGCGCGTGTGGGCGCGGAGGGCGCTTGCGGCCGCCCCGGAGAGCTCCCCGGCGGTGCTCGCCGACGGCCAGCGCCGGCGCACGATCAGCACCGCTCG
>DASSGR010000213.1:0-32209 GCA_035693425.1 Solirubrobacteraceae bacterium | reverse complement strand
GAGGAGCCGAGCGACGAGCAGACGGGAGACGAGCCGGCGGGCGAGCTCGACGTGGCCGCGGCGCCGCTGGTGGCCACCGAGGTGACGCCCGGCGAGGTGCCGCTGTCGATCGACGAGCTGCCACTCGTGGCGCTGTTGGGGTGCTTTGCGGAGGGCGAGACCGTGGTCCGGGGCGCGGGCGAGCTGCGCCTGAAGGAGTCAGACCGGATCGCGACGGTCGTCGACGGCCTGCGCGGGCTGGGCGCCGACATCGAGGCGACGCCCGACGGGTTCGTGGTGCGAGGCAGCGGCGGGTTGCGGGGCGGCGTGCTCGACGCGCACGGCGATCACCGGCTGGCGCTGCTCGGGGCAGTCGCCGGGCTGGCCTCCCAGGAGGGCGTGGAGGTCGTTGGCATCGAGGCGGCGGCCGTCTCCTATCCCGGCTTCGCGGACGACCTCGGAAGGCTGCTGCAATGACGATCGTCGCGATCGACGGTCCCGCCGGCGCCGGCAAGTCGAGCGTCGCGCGAGGCGTCGCCGACGCGCTGGGCTTCACCTACCTGGACTCGGGCGCGCTTTATCGGACGGTCGCGCTGGCGGCGCTCGAACGGGGGGTGCCCCCGGCTTCGCTGGCGGGGACGCTGAACATCGAGGTGGGTCCGCGGGTGGTGCTTGACGGCCGTGACGTGACCGCTGAGATCCGTACACCGGGGGTGTCTGGAGCCGCGTCGCAGGCAGCCGCCGATCCGGACGTTCGCAAGGCGCTGCTCGGTCAGCAGCGGCGGCTGTTGTCGACCGGCGACTGGGTCGCGGAGGGGCGCGACATCGGCACCGTGGTCGCGCCCGACGCCGACCTCAAGGTGTTCCTCACCGCCGATCCGGCCGAACGCGCGCGCCGTCGCGCGGCCGAGCTCGGAGTCGACGCGGCCACGGTGCTTGCCGAGCAGACGATCCGAGACCAGCGCGACAGTACCCGTGAGGTTTCGCCGCTGAAGCCGGCTAAGGGGTCGATCGAGCTCGATACGACGGGGCTGAGGCTCGAGCAGGTGGTGGCGCGGGTGGTGGAGCTGGTTCGGGAGCGAACGTCAACGGCTCAATGAAGTAGGAGATGGGGCGGGTCCCGGGTCGCGGGAGGGTGCATAACGCGACAGCCGTCCGCCGATCGGCGAGGTGTGCCGTGTGATGCACCGTATGGGGCGCGTTACACGACAGGCTTCGGGCGCTGGCGATCGATTGTCGTGTCATGCACCCCTCCGGCCCACCCCGCCGCAAACGGTTGCCATTTGACCCAGCGTCCGGCGCGCACCTACGATTCGCAGCCCAACCGTTGATGCCCCTGGCAGGGGGCCTACAGGGAGATCAGATGAATAGACGTATTGCTCGCGTGTTCGGCGCGATGACCGTAGCGGCAGCTGTTGCGGCAGGAGGCACCGCCACCGCTTCGGCCAAGCCGATCCTGATGCCGACCTTGTCCAAGGAGATCGCCACGCAGCAAGCGATCTGGCAGCAGCACGTGTTCGCGCCGGCCGGCTCGCTGCAACCGCCGGCACCGCCGTGTCCGGAGAACGGGATGCTCCCATCGCCGTTTTCCAACTGCGGCCTGCCGGAGTTCCCGGCCACCACGCTTCCGTTCCCCGGAAACATGGCCTACTGGGGCGGTCACGTCCAGACCTCGCCCAAGGTCTTCATCGTGTACTGGGGCTGGGGTGAGAAGGGCGCGTTTGGCGGCACCACGTGCAAGCCATCGTCGATTGTCGAAGGCTCCATTACCGCGACCCTGCCCTGTGACCCGGCCGGCGCCGGCAAATACATGGCCGACTGGGTGTCGGAGCTCGGCGGAACGGGTTGGGCCGGCGTCCAGACGCAGTACTACCAGACGACCACTGCCGGCATGAACCAGTTCATCGCCAACCCGGCTAACCAGCTTGGCGGCATCTGGGTCGACGACGGCGACAACGCGGCCGCGCTTGCGAAGACCTCGGCATCCAACCCGCCCGGCCCGACCAACACCTACACCGACCTCGCGGCGGAAGCGGCTCGTGCGGTGGCGCACTTCGGCATCACCCATCTGGCAAACGCCGACATCGTCGTGGCACAGCCGCCGAAGTTCAGCGATCCCAATGCGCTGTCGTCGGGCTACTGCGCGTTCCACGACTACACGCAGCCCGGCCTCGAAGGCGGGATCTACAACGGGATCAAGGCCGGGATCTCGTACACGAACATGCCCTACGCGCTGGCGATCAACTCGGGTGGAGTTAACGAGTGCGGCGAGCACGCCGTCAACACCGACGCGCGCGGCAAGCTCGACGGCTTCTCGATCGTGCTCGGTCACGAGATCGAGGAGACCGTCACCGATCCCGGCGCCGAGGACATCAAGGGCAGCGGCACGAGCACGACCAACCTCGGCGGCTGGTACGACGCCGCCGACGCCAACGAGAACGGCGACAAGTGCGCGTGGGTCGGCGAGAACCTGTTCACCGCCCAGGGTCCGCCGGAGCCGATCCCTGGTGCGCTCGGCAACGTCACCGGCAATCGCGGTGACCGGTTCGCCGTGCAGTCGCTGTGGAGCAACGACGCGGCCGGAGGTACGGGGTACTGCGCCGGAGCTGGCACCGATCTCCCCACCGGCTAAGGACCTGACCGGCGGGACTCGAGGCGCACGCTAGCCTCGGGTCCCGCCATGAAGGTCGCAATCATCGGATATCCGAACGTCGGCAAGTCGTCGCTGGTCAACCGGCTGACCGAGTCGCGCGAAGCCGTCGTGCACGAGCTGCCTGGCGTTACGCGCGACCGAAAAGAGCTGCAAACCGACTGGAATGGCCGTCCCGTCACGCTGATCGACACCGGCGGCGTCGACCTCGACGACACCGATGAGCTGGCGAGCCTGATCCAGGAGCAGGCGCGAGCGGCGCTGGCCGACGCGGACGCCGCGGTGCTCGTCGTCGATGCCCGGGCGGGCCTGCGGCCCGGAGACCTCGATCTTGCTGACTTACTGCGACGCGCGCCACTGCCGGTGGTCGTGGCCGCCAACAAGGTCGACACGGTTGCCGACGTCCCGTCGGCGGCCGAGTTCCACGCACTCGGCCTCGGCGAGCCGATTCCCGTGTCGGCCGCTCAGGGCCTCGGCACCGGCGACCTGCTCGATCGCATCGTCGAGCTCGCCCCCGACGCTGACGACACCGACGACGACGCCTCCGACGCGGTCCGCCTGGCGGTCATCGGACGGCCGAACGTCGGCAAGTCCTCGCTGGTCAACCGCTTCATGGCCGCCGACCGTGTGATCGTCTCGCCGCAGGCGGGGACAACCCGCGACGCCATCGACCTGCCGATGCGGTTCGAGGATCGCGATCTCATCCTGATCGACACCGCCGGCCTGCGGCGCCAGTCCAAGGTCTCGGAGTCGATCGAGTACTACACGACGCTGCGCTCGCGGCGCGCGGCCGAGCGCGCCGACGTGGCCCTGGTCGTGTGCGACGCGACCGCGGGCGTCACCTCGCAGGACCTGCGGATCGCGGAGCTGGCGATGCGCAGCGGCTGCGCCACGGTGCTGGCGCTCAACAAGTGGGATCTCGCCGACGACGTGGACCTCGACCACGAGCGCGCTCGCGTCAACCAGAAGCTCCGGCTTCGCCCGCGCGTGCTCACCGCCAGCGCCAAGACCGGCAGGCACGTCGACCGGCTGCTCGTCGAGGCCGTCGGCTTGGCCGACCGCAGCCGGACCCGGATACCTACGCCGCAGCTCAACCGGTTCCTGTCAGACGCCGTGGGCGCCCGCCAGCCGCCCTCGGGCGCGGGGCCTCGCGACCACCGGCTGAAGCTGCTGTTCATGACGCAGACCGGCGAGAGCCCACCGCGATTCTCGATTCAGGTCAACTCCCGGACCCGGGTGACACGCGACTACGCCTACTACCTAGAGAACCGGCTGCGCGAGCGCTACCGGATGGAGGGGATACCGCTGATCATCGACTTCGTCGAGCGCAGCGAGCGGCGCGGGGCCCGGGGCCGCGCAGCGTAGATCTCGGGTCGGGGCGGCGTGGATGCCGCCACCTGAACCGGCGCATCCGCGATGAGGCGGATTCATCATTGCGGGTAGCTAGTTGCCGCCTCGCTGAATAGCGCCCGACCTGATGGCAGACATCGCTTCCCTCCGAGCTCCCGCGCCGCCTGCTCCCAGGCGGGCCCCAGCTGTGCCCGCAAGTCCGGCGGTGCACCGCCGGCGCCGCGTGGTCGGCTCGTTGGTGGCGCTCCTGCTGATCGCGCTCGCGATCGCCGTCCCTGCCGTGTTGTTCGGCGAGGGCGGCCCCACCCCCCCGGCCACCGGCGCCGCGTCGGTCGTGCCCGCCGACGCGCTCGCCTACGTGCACGTCTCGACCGACTCCAGCCGGGCCCCGGTCACCCAGGCGGTCGCGCTCGACCGTCGCCTTCCGGAGTTCTACTCGCTGACGAGCTCGGTGATGGACCGCCTAGACGCGATCCTCGGCGGCGGAGCCACGCTGAATTACGCCCGCGACATCCGCCCGTGGATCGGGAAGGAAGCGGCGCTTGCGCTGTTGGACACGACCTCGTCGACCGCTGGCTCGTTGATCGTGCTCGACGTCCGCGACCGGTCCCGCGCGCAGGCACTGCTGCGACGCACGGGCGCCACGGCCGCGGGCACCTACCGGGGAATCGCGATCGAGGGCTATCCGACGGGCACCGAGCTCGCGTTCGTCAAGCACTACCTGGTGCTCGGCCAGGACGCGAGCGTGCGGTCGGCGATCGACGTGGCGACGGACTCCGCTCCAGCGCTTGCCGGCACCCCCGCTTACGGCGAGGCTGCCGCCGGCGAGCCGGCCGATCGGGTGCTCGACGCGTACGTGTCGGCGGCCGGCGAGCGGCGGTTGCTGGCAGGCGCAACCGGTCCGCTCGGGGCGCTCGGGGCGCTGCTGTCCCAGCCGGCGCTGACCGCCACCACGATCTCCATCTCGCCGGCGTCCGGCGGGCTGCGGGTGCGGGTCCACGGTGCGCTTTCCGCGGGACTCCTGAAGCTGACCGGCCGGCCGCAGCAATTCGAGCCCAGGCTGCCGGGTCTGCTGCCCACCGGGTCGATGTTGTTGCTCGACGCCGCGCGTCTCGACACGGCCGCGCCGCGGATCCTCGACGCGCTCGGATCGATCGGAATCGCCGGCGGCGTGCAGCCGCTGATCAGCCGCCTGGGCAACGCGCTTTCCGCCCAGAGCGTCCATCTCGGCAACGTCCTCGCGCTGCTGCGCGGCGAGGCGGCCGTGGCGCTGATCCCGAGCACCGCCGGAGCCGGCCCGGCGCCGGCGATCATCGCCCGCGTGCCGAACCAGGCCCAGGCCCGCCAGACGCTGGCCAACCTCGAGGTGCCCCTTCAGCAGTTGTTCCCCGCTCCTGGATCCGGTCCGGGGCAGGAGGCCGAGTGGAACGACGAGCAGGTGGCCGGGGTCACGGTCCACCAGCTCGGCGTGACGCCCGGGTTGCAGCTCGACTGGGCGGTGTTCGACGGGCTCGCGGTGGTGTCGACGAGCACCGACGCAATCGGTGCGATCGCCAATCACACACGCCCCATGTCGGCCGACCCGGGGTACCGGACCGCGGTGGGAGACCGGGCCAAACGAGTGACCTCGCTAGTCTTTCTCGACTTCAGCCAGCTCCTCAGCCTGGCCGAGCAGACCGGATTGACGCACGGCGTTCACGTCGGCGCGATTGGCCCCGACCTAGCCAGGATCCATGCCGTTGGTCTGACATCGGCCGCTGGGGAAAACGATACGACCGCGGAGCTGTTTCTCCAGATCTCATGACCATGTCTTCAGAAAGCCACGAGTACCTGTTCACGTCAGAGTCGGTGACCGAGGGTCACCCCGACAAGGTCGCCGACCAGATCTCGGACGGGGTGCTCGACGCAGTCCTCCGAGACGACCCCGGGGGCCGCGTCGCGTGCGAGACCCTGGTCAACACCGGCCTCGTCGTGGTCTCCGGTGAGATCACGACGTCCACGTACGTCGACATCCAGGACATCGCGCGCGAGACGATCCGCGAGATCGGATACGTCGACGCCCAGTACGGGTTCGACTACCACACCTGCGCGGTGATCAACGCGATCGACAAGCAGTCACCCGACATCGCCCAGGGCGTCGATCAGGCCTACGAGGCACGAACCGACCCGGGCGACGACGACGCGCTCGACCTCGCCGGCGCCGGCGACCAGGGAATGATGTTCGGCTACGCCTCCAACGAGACCGACGAGCTGATGCCCCTGCCGATCTCGCTTGCCCACAAGCTGGCCAAGCGCCTGGCTGACGTCCGCAAGGCCGAGATCGTTCCCTACCTGCGGCCCGACGGCAAGACGCAGGTGACCGTGCGCTATCGCGACGGTCGGCCGGTCGCGATCGAGAAGCTGCTGATCTCGACCCAGCACCGCGACGGCGCCGAGTCGCTGATCAAGGACGACCTCTGGGAGCACGTGGTGCTGCCTGTGCTGCCCGACGACATGTTCGACTCGCGCGAGCTGAAGCGATCGTTCCTGGTCAACCCAACCGGGAGGTTCGTGATCGGTGGCCCGATGGGCGACTGCGGGCTGACCGGCCGCAAGATCATCGTCGACACCTACGGCGGCATGGCGCGCCACGGCGGCGGCGCGTTCTCGGGCAAGGACCCGTCCAAGGTCGACCGCTCAGCGGCGTACGCGGCGCGCTATGTGGCCAAGAACGTGGTTGCGGCGGGCCTCGCCGAGCGAGCGGAGGTGCAGGTGGCCTACGCGATCGGCGTCGCGCGCCCGGTCTCGCTGATGGTGGAGACGTTCGGCACTGAGACGATCGACCGCTCCCAGATCCTCGATCTGATCAAGGAGCACTTCGACCTGCGTCCGGGCGCGATCCGCGAGAACCTCCGGCTGCACCGGCCGATCTACCAGAAGACGGCGGCCTACGGCCACTTCGGGCGCGAGGACCACGACTTCACCTGGGAGCGGACGGACAAGGCCAGCGCGCTTCGCGCGGCTGCGGGGCTCGAGGGCGCCGCGGTCGGCGCTTAGCCTAGACCCTCGGGCCGGGCGTGTGCTGCTGCAGCTCGTGCAGCGCCCGGTCGACGGTGCGCACGATCTGGCGCGGATTGTCAACCCCGCGGAACGCGAAGTCGAAATCGGCACTGCCCGCGGTGTCGAAGTCGACCGTGCCCACGCGCAGCATCCGCTCCAGCACCGACTGGCGCGTGTTGACGTTCTGGACGCGCTCCAGCCGGGTCTCGTGCAGGGCCCGAGAGAGCAGGCCGATATCGATCGTCAGCCTGCGGTTGGTGATCGTGTAAGTCGTGGCGATCCGCCTGATCAGGCCGGTTACGACGATGACCACGAACACGACTAGCACCACCGCAACGACCAACGGGACGCTGACGCTGCCCCCCGCGATCCGGGTGACGATCCCCGCGATCACGCCCGCCAGCACCGCGCCGAAGAAGCCCTTGATGTAGAAGGCGAGCATCGACCGCCACGACGGGTGGCCGTGGAAGAAGACCTCTTCGCCTGGCTCGGGATCCATGGCCGGAGCGTAACGCGCCCGTCCCCATCCTGGCCCGGCTCTACGCTGCCTAGGCTGTGGACCTCCAGGAAACGTTGCACTCGAAATGGCGGCCCCGGATGACCGCCAGGCTTTGTCCTCGGATCCTCGTGCAGCGCTGCTGCACGACGGATCCTGCGTCCGCGCCTGACGGCCCCCGGACCTCGCCCTTTCAAGCGCAACGTTCCCCGGAGGCCCACTGATGACCCGCCCGGCCTCCACCGACCTTGCGATCGCCAGGGTCCAGCCGCTGACCCGAACCCGCGCGATCCGCGGGCAATTCGACTACCGGCTACGCCCCGATCAGCCGGAGGTGGTGGTGGGGTCGGTGTTGCGCGTACCGTTTGGACGACAGCGGACGCTGGCGGTGGTGGTCGAGCTGGCCAATGAGACCGAGGTCGAGCCAGACAGGCTCGCCGAGCCCGACGCGGTGCTGCCAGCGGGCGTGCCGGCCGATCTCGTCGACCTGGCGCGCTGGATGGCCGACGAGTACTGCTCGACGCTCGCGCGTGCGCTCAGTCTGCTGCTGGCCCCGGGCGCGACCGACGGCGTCGGCCACCGCAAGGTGCTGGTCGCCGAGCTGACCGATGCAGGTCGTGATGCGCTCCGTGCCGGCGAGCGCCTCAACGACCGCCAACAGGCGCTGCTCGAGGCCCTCGAGCGCGACGGCCAGACCGTCGCGGCCACGCTCGGGACTCCCGCCCTTCGCCGCCTGCAGAAGCGTGGCCTCGTCGACATGCGCCCGCAGGCGCAGCCGCGGCGACCCGTTGGCATCGACGTCGGGTTGCGCCCGGGCACGCCGCCGGTGCTGACGCCCGACCAGCGGGACGCCCTCGACGAGGTGTTGCAGGCGCTCGAACATCGCCGCGGCCCCGACGCCGGCGGGCGGCTGTTGCTTGCAGGCGTGACTGGATCGGGCAAGACTGAGGTCTATCTGCGGGCCGTCGAGGCGGCCCTGGCGCTCGGCCGCGGCGCGATCGTGCTGGTCCCGGAGATCGCGCTGACGCCACAGGCCCTGACCCGGTTCAGGGCTCGGCTCGGCGACGTGGTCGCGGTGCTGCATTCGGGGCTCAGCCAGGGTGAGCGACACGACGAGTGGCGGCGCCTGCGCGACGGCGAGGCGCGGGTCTGCGTCGGCCCGCGCTCGGCGGTGCTCGCGCCGCTTTCCGACATCGGGCTGATCGTTGTCGACGAGGAGCACGACGCGTCCTACAAGCATGAGGGCGACCCGCGGTACGACGCGCGGACGGTTGCGCTGCGCAGGGCGCGCCAGCACGGAGCCGTGCTGCTCGCAGGCAGCGCGACACCGCGGCCCGAGAGCGTCGTGTCGCTGCGGCGCCTGACGCTGCCGACGCGGATCGACGGTCGCGGGTTGCCCCCGGTGGAGGTGCTCGACATGTGTGGCAGCCACCACCCGCTGCACCCACGCACGCGGATGGCGCTCGCAGACGTGCGCCGCGCCGGCGGCAAGGCGATCGTCCTGCTCAACCGGCGCGGCTGGTCCAACTTCCTCTCCTGCCGGGCCTGCGGGCGGGTCTGGATCTGCCCCGAGTGCGATGTGGCGTTGGTACTGCATCGCGCGCACTCAGGCGCCCAGCCGCTGGTCGCCTGCCACCACTGTGGGCACCGCGAACGGGCACCGGACCGGTGTCCGGAATGCGCGTCGGTGGCGGTCGCGCGCCACGGCGCCGGGACCGAGCGCCTGGAGCACGATCTACGCGAGGCGCTGGGCGACGCGAACTTCCCCGTGTTTCGCCTCGACGCCGATGCGGCGGCCGTCAAGGACCGCATCGCGACGACGCTGGCCCGGTTCGAGGCGGCCCCGGCGGGTGTCCTGGTCGGCACGCAGATGGTGGCCAAGGGCCACGATTTCGCAGACGTGACGCTCGGCGTCGTGCTCGACGCTGACCAGACGCTCCGCTTCCCGGACTTCCGGGCCGAGGAGCGCACGTTTGCACTGATCACCCAGCTCGCCGGCCGTGCGGGCCGCGGCGGGGCCATCGGCCGCGTGCTCGTGCAGACGCTCGCACCGGCGGCGCGGTCGATCACGTTTGCGTCCCGCCACGACGCCGAGGGGTTCCTGGCCGACGAGCTCGGACGGCGCAAGGCGCTGAGCTATCCGCCGTACGGGTCGCTGATCCGCATCGTCTGCTCGGCGGCCGAGCCGGGCGAGGCGCTCGCCGCCGCAAGCGCACTGCGCGATCGCATCGACCCGCCGGGTACGAGCGTGCTCGGGCCCGCGCCGCTGTTCCGGTTGCGAGGCCGAGCCCGTAGCCAGCTCGTGCTCAAGTCGACCGAGCGGCGCGCGGCCATTGCAGCCGTCGGCGCCGCCGTCGAGGCCGTTGCGCCCGGCGCGGCCAAGCGGGGGGTCAACGTCAGCGTCGACGTCGATCCGCAGTGACTAAGGCCGCTCTAGACTGAAAAGCATGGCCGAACAGGCGCAGGACCAGCTCGAAGAGCAGCCCGACGACGAGCTCGAGGAAGAGCCGCCCCAGCTCGATCCCGAGGTCGCCGCGCGGCGCGCGGCGGCGCTCTCGCACGTCCGCAAGTTCGGCGATCCGGTGCTGCGCACCAAGGCGCGGCCGGTGGACCGCTTCGATGACGCGCTGCGCTCGGAGATCGAGCGGATGGGGCACCTGATGCACGACTCGCTCGGCGTCGGGCTGGCCGCCACACAGGTCGGCACGCTCAACCGCGTGCTGGTCTACCGGGTGCAACCCGAGGGCACCATCGCCGCGCTGGTCAACCCCGAGATCGACTGGAAGGGCAAGGAGACCGAGACGATGGAGGAGGGCTGCCTCAGCCTGCCGGCGATCCTCGTCGACGTCGAGCGGCCGATTTACGTCCGGGTCACCGCGCTCGACGAGAACGGCGAGCCGATCGTGATCGAGGCTTCCGGGCTCGAGGCGCGCGTCATCCAGCACGAGATCGACCACCTCGACGGCGTGCTGATCCTCGACCGCACCTCTCGCGATCAGCGCAAGGAAGCGATGCGGACGCTGCGCGAGGCCGACGCAGCGTAAGTCCATAGCCGCGTGCGCACCGTTTATCTCGGAACGAGCGAGTTCGCCGCGGCGGTGCTCGAGCGCCTCGCGGCATCACCACACCGTCCCCGGCTGGTGGTCACGCGTCCCGACCGGCCCCGGGGCCGCGGGAGGCGGGTGACCCCGCCGCCGGTGGCGCTCGCCGCCCGCGAGCTTGGGATCGAGGTCGACCAGCCGGCATCCGTCAACGACGCCGACGCTCGCGCCCGCATCGTCCAGGCGGCGCCCGACGTGGTGATCGTGTGCGCGTTCGGCGCGCTGATCAAGGAAGAGCTCCTGGCGGCGCATCGCATCCTCAACGTTCATCCCTCGCTGCTGCCGAGGTGGCGTGGCGCAGCGCCGATCGAGCGGGCGATCATGGCGGGCGACTCCACGACAGGCGTGTCGATCATCGAGCTCACGGCCGGCCTCGACAGCGGGCCGGTATGCCTGGAGGAGAGCGAGCCGATCGGGCCCGAGGACACGTACGGGACGCTTTCCGAACGGCTGCAGCGGCTCGGCGGCGAGCTGCTCGTACGCGCCCTCGACGAGTCCCCGCCGTGTGCCGAGCAGGACGACGCGCGGGTCACGTACGCCGACAAGATCACCGCCGCCGACCGAGAGCTCGATCCTCGGAGGCCCGCGGATGAGCTCGAGCGCACCGTGCGCGCACTGACGCCGCACATCGGCGCCTACGTCACGCTTGCGGACGGAACCCCGCTAGGGGTCCGGGAGGCTAAGGTCGGGCCGCCGCAGGACGGCGGGGCGGGGGAGATCGAGACGGGATCGGTCTCGTTCGACGGTCCGCTGCCGGTGCTCGCCACCGCCGAGGGGACGCTCGAGCTCGTCGTCGTACAGCCGCCGGGCAAGCGGCCGATGCCGGGCGGGGACTACTTGCGCGGGCGCCGATGAACCCTCCGGCGGCGGCGAAGCACCGCGCCGTCTCCCCGGCTCGAGCCTGCGCGTATACCGTCGTTCGCAGGGTCTTCGAGCATGGGGCCTATGCCGACCGAGCGCTCGCGGCCGAGGCCCGCGCGCTGGATCCCCGCGACCGAGCGTTCGCGACGGCGCTCGCCTACGGCGCCATCCAGCGCCGCCGCACGCTGGATCACGTCGCGCAGCGGTTCGCCAGCCGCCCCCTTGAGCGGCTCGACCCGCCGGTGCTGGCGGCACTCCGTCTCGGTCTCTACCAGCTGCTGTACCTCGGCGGTGTCGCCGACTACGCCGCAGTCGACGAGTCCGTCGAGCTCGCCAAGCGCGCGCGTCCGGCCGCGGCGGGGCTCGTCAACGCGATCCTCCGGCGTGGGGCCGCGGAAGGCTCGGCGATCCTCGCAGAGCTCGACGACGCCGATCCCGGGGACGCCGCGATCCTGCACTCTGTCCCGGAGTGGCTCGCGCAGCTGTGGTGGACGGAGCTCGGCGCCGGCGATGCGCGCGAGCTGCTGAGGCGCGTCAACGACCCCGCCGAGTCAGCGATCCGCGTCAACACGTTGGTCGCGTCGCCGGCCGAGGTGGCGGGCGCTCTGCCGGTGCCGTCGCATCCTGCGCCGGGCGTGCCGGAGGGCCTCGTCGTGGAGGCTGGATTCGACGCGCAGAGCTCCGACCCCTGGAAGCAGGGCGCGATCATGCCCCAGTCCCGGGGTTCGATGCTGGTGGCCGGGGCGCTCGCGCCGGTCGCCGGGGAGCGCGTACTCGACCTGTGTGCTGCCCCCGGCGGCAAGACGACGCACATCGCCGCGCTGCTCGAGGACCGAGGCGAGGTTGTGGCGGTCGAGCGCCACGCCGGACGGGCAGCGGCGCTCGAGCGGACATGCCTGCGGATGCACACCCGCTGCGTCCGCGTGGAGGTGGCCGACGCGGCGCATTGGAGCTCCGGCGGCACGGAATTCGACCGGGTGCTGGTCGATCCCCCGTGCAGCGGCCTGGGTACCCTGCAATCGCGCCCCGATCGGCGCTGGCGCGCGAGTCCTCAGGCGATCGAGGAGCTCGCCGCCGTGCAGTCGCGGATCCTCGCAGCCGGTGCGGCCTGCGTTGCGCCGGGCGGCACGGTGGTCTACTCGGTCTGCACGATCTCGCGGCGGGAGGGGGAGATGGTGCTCGAGCGGTTCCTGCGCGAGCATCCGGAATTCGCCGCCGAGGACCTCGCCGACCAGCTCCCCCAGTGGGCAGAGGCGGCGGCGGGTCAGCACCTGCAGCTGCTCCCCAGCCGCGAGGGAACCGACGGGTTCTTCATCGCCCGCTGCAAGCGCCTCCGAGCTCCCCGTTAACCTTATGGCCATCGTGACCGAACCTCCCGTCAAGCTCGGGCCGGCGTGCCCAGGCTGTGGCGAGCCGTGGTTGCGTCCAACCGCGGTCCCCGGCCGCTACCGCTGCGTCTACTGCCTGCAGCGCTACGAGCTGGTCTCCGTGTGCCCGAACTGCGGCGAGCATTCCACGATCGTGCGCATGTCGAGCACGGCGGTGGTCGCCTGCAACCACTGCCACGGCAGCATGTTGCTGGCGGTCTGATCACTCATGACGATCGCACCGACCAGCCCGGCGGAGCGGGCCGCGCTGATGCGGGAGCTGCGGGTCCTGCCCTCGATCCTTTCGGCCGACTTCTCGAGGCTCGGGGCGCAGGTGGACGAGGTCCTCGCGGCCGGCGCTCGCGTGATCCACGTCGACGTGATGGACGGGCACTTCGTGCCGCCGATCACCTTCGGGCCCGTGGCGGTGTCCGCGATCGCCGACCGCGTCCACGCCGCCGGCGGGCTGATCGACGTGCACCTGATGATCGAGCGTCCCGAGCGGCAGGTCCACAACGTGGCCGCCGCAGGGGCCGACAACATCACGATCCACTTCGAGGCGACCCCGCACGTGCACTACACGCTCGGGGCGATCCGCGAGGCCGGCTCGACGGCTGGCGTCGCGATCTGCCCAGCCACGCCGGCGCACGTGCTCGACGAGCTCGCCGCTGACGCGCTGGACCTGGCGCTGTGCATGAGCGTGAACCCCGGCTGGGGCGGACAGGAGTTCATCCCGGCATCGCTGGGCAAGCTCGAGCGAATGCGCGCCGCGCTTCCCGACCATGTGACTTTGGAGGTCGACGGCGGGGTGCACGACGCGACCGCCAGGCCCGTGGCGCAGGCCGGCGCGAACTGGCTGGTTACCGGCTCGGCCGTGTTCGGCGCCGACGATCCGGGGGCCGCCTACGCCGAGATCGTTGCCGCGTCAGGCGCGGGGTAGGGGCCGACACCGCCACAGTCGGACCCGCTAGGGTGAGCCCAATGCACCGCCGCCCGCTCTGCACCGCGCTCGCCGTCCTGGCGATCGCGGCGTTGCTGTCCGCCTGTGGATCGAGCGGATCGAGCGGGTCGGGCGGGTCGAGCGGGTCGTCCTCCTCGAGCGTTAGCGCGGCCGAGTATGTCAAGGCCATTTGCACGGCCGTCGGCCCGTTCGAGAAGGACGTGGCGGCGCGCAGCAACAAGCTCAACACCGCCAAGCTGACCACCGCGGCGCAGGGCAAGAAGGCCGTTCAGGACTTCCTCACGGCCGTCTCCAGCGACACCGACCAGGCGCTCACCAAGCTTCAGGCAGCGGGGACCCCCGACGTTGCCAACGGCAAGACGATCTCGACGACGATCGTCGCGGCCTTCAAGCAGCTGCAGACCGCGGTCGGCACGGCGCTGACGCAGGCCAAGAACCTGTCGACCACCAGCCCCCAGGCGTTCCAGAAGGGAGCGACGGCGCTCGGCGGCACCGTCCAGTCGTCGCTGAGCGGCATCAGCACCAGTCTGGGCAAGCTCAAGAGCGCCGACCTCGAAAAGGCCGCCGCCAAGGAGCCCGCCTGCACGTCGCTGAACAGCGCCTAGCCGTCTGAGGCGGAGGCGTTCGACGTAGCCGGGCCGAGGCGGTAGACGCCGCTCAGCATGATGCAGAGCAGCAGCGCCGCGCCGAAGTAGCCGACCTCGACGCGCGTCACCTCGGCGCTGATCGTCGGCAGCGCCACGAACAGCACGAACAGCGCAGCTGCCACGAGCCACGCAACCGAGGCGATCTTCGCGCGGTTGCGGGCGAGCGCGGCCTGGTTGAGCGTGCCCGAGACCAGGTGCAGGCCCATCCCGACGCCTACCAGCGCCAGGCCGAACCGCCCGTAGGTGAAGCCCTTGTTGCCGAGCAGCGCGGTCATCACCGACGGGCCGATCAGCAGGAGGCCGAGCGCTACCGCCCCGGCGAACGCGGCGATCGCAAGAATCGTCAGGCGGATCGCCTTGTCGAAGTCCTCGGGGCTGTCGCGCGCCTCCAGGCCGGCGAGGTGGGGGAGGATCGACGTCTGGATCGCCTGGAAGAGCTGCAGCGGCGCCCGGACGATCAGCATCACGTTGAACACGAACCCCGCCAGCGCGCGCCCAGAGTGGCCGTTGACAATCAGCACCGAGGCGTTCATCAGTGTCTGCTCGGCGAGCATGATCCCCACCACGGCGACCGCGAACCCCGCTCCGTACTTCATCGTCAGGTCCTCGGACGCCTCCTCGATGGCCGCGTGGGCCGGCCCCTCGCGGGCGGCGTCCGCCGCGGGCATGCCCGCCGGACCTCGGTCGCGGAAGCGCCCGAACGCGAACGGGATCACCGACAGCGAGACGAACGGCGCCACCGCCATGCCGAGCGCGACCGCCGACTGCCCGGAGCCGATCCCGACCGCGACCGCCAGGGCGAACATGAAGCGCGAGGTCGACTCCAGGAACACCAGCCCGCCGTACAGGGCGAACCGCTCGTGGCCGGCCAGCCATCCCCGGGCGAAGTAGCTCGCCGCGTAGGCGAGCACGCCGATCACGAGGATCCAGTACAGGCTGCTCGACCCGTCGAACAGGTTGTGCTCGATCTGGGGCCGCAGCGCCAGCGCCGCTGCCAGGAACAGGACCGCGAATCCGGACTGGATCAGAGCCGGCACGCGCAATGGGTGCCCGTGCAGACCGCGGGCGCGGCGGTCGGCGATCGTCCGCGAGAGCAGCTGCTCGACCGGCCGGTAGATCACCGACAGGATCACGAACATGACCGCCCAGCACAGGGACACGCGCCCGTAAGCCTGCTGGTCGAGCACGTGGCTCGCGGTCGCGAGGTACGCGAACGTGAACAGGCCAGTCGACGCGATCCCGATCGACAGGATCCGCGCGCCGGAGGCGTAGGACTGGGTCGCGGTTCCCGATCCCGGCCCGCCCGGACCGGGGTCTACGGGCGGGTGCTCGGCCGTCGCGAGGTCGGACATGTCAGCCGACGCGTACGAGGATCATCGTCCAGGGGAACGGCGAGCAGATCTCCACGATCTCGCCGTGCCCCGCCAGCAGCGCCGCAAACCCCCGCTTGCTGAAGTGGTTGACGTGACCGGGCGTGTTGCCCAGGTCGCGGAGGTAGGCCCCGCGCGCCATGTTGAGCGCCCGCCACAAGGGCTCGCGCGGCACCGACACGAGCAGGTGCCGGCCCGCCACGCGTGCCATCTCGGAGACCGTCCGCAGGGGATCCGGCACGTGCTCGAGGACTTCGATCGCCGTGACGAGGTCGAACTCGTCGTCCTCACACGGCAGGCGGTCCGGCGGCATCGCCGCAAACCGGAGGTTGTCGCGGCGTCGCGTCTCCCACTCGGCGCGCAGCTTGGGGTCGTCGAGGTCCAGGCCCACCACCGGCGCGTCGCCAAGCCGCTGCGCCCAGCGGTAGGTCAGCACGCCCTCACCGCAGCCGACGTCGAGCACCGACTGCGGGGCGGCGCGCTCGAACAGCCGGTCGAGCGTGCCCTCGAAGCCGGCCATCAACCGCCGCACAACCGGGTTGGTCGAGCCGTACTTGTCGAAGGTGTTGCCGGTCGGGACGGCTTCGCCGACGCTCATGCGTTCTCCGCGGTGGGTGGCGTCGGGAATTGGCGAGCGAAAACCGAGGCGGTCAAGGACGCAGCGAGCGCCGCGTGCCTGTGGCACGCAAGCGAGTGAGGACGCAGGCCGGCGAAGGTTTGCAGCCGCCAAGACCGACGGCATCCGCCGCGGGGGACGCTGGTCATACCTCGAGCGCCTCGCGGTCAGGCGGGGCGCCGGGCTCGTAGTGCGACGGCTGGACGCCGAGCTGCAGCTCGATTCGGCGGACCCGCTCGAACGTCCGCTGTGACAGCGTGCGCTGCGCGTCGAGCAGATCTCCGATCACCCCGAGCGACAGAAGCAGCATCGCGGCGATGAACAGCACCGCCCCCGCGATCAGGGACTGGATGTGGCCGCGAGCCGCGTCATGCGGGCTCTCGATGAACAGGATGAAAAAGCGGATGAAGATCGCGAGCGCCGGAATCGCCATCACGAGAGCCGCGCCCCAGAACACCTTCAACGGCTGGTACTGGGAGTAGATCCGGAAGATCGAGAGCGCGTTTCGGCGGACGTACGCGGCGGTCGACGGGAACAGCCTCGACTCGCGCGTCTTCGCATTGGTCCGGATCGGGACGTGCTCGACCGCGACGAGGAGCTTCCCGGCCTGGATAATCGTCTCGAGCGTGTAGGTGAACCTCGAGACGGCCTGCATCTGCAGCGCCGCCTCGCGGTTGTAGGCGCGAAAGCCCGACGTGGTGTCCGGGAGCTCCGTGGAGGAGGCCTGGCGCACCACCCAGGACCCGAGACGCTGAAGCAGCTTCTTGCCCGCGGAGAAGTGCTCGATCGTCTCGACCTGGCGATCGCCGACGACCATGTCCGCATGACCGCTGAGAATTGGCCCCACGAGCTTTGGCACATCCGCACCCTCGTACTGGTTGTCAGCGTCGGTGTTGACGATCACGTCCGCGCCGAGCTTGAGGCCAGCGTCCAGGCCGGCCTGGAAGGCCGCGGCCAGGCCCTTGTGGTTGGTCAGACGCACCACGTGGTCGACGCCGGCGTTGCGCGCGACCTCAATCGTCCGGTCCGTCGAGCCGTCGTCGATGATCAGCCATTCGACGGAGTCGAATCCATCGATCTGGCGGGGCAGACGGCTGAGGGTCACCGGGAGCTGCGCTTCCTCGTTAAAACAGGGAATCTGGATGATCAGCTTCATATGCTCACGGTGTGCGTGCGCCGCGGGAGACGACGGCTGGGCGCGCAAAAGTACTGCAGCGGGCGGCGCTCAATGACAACACGGTAGCGGGATACTCGTACCACCAGATGGATGCTCCAACCCTCACCCCGCCGGTCGCAAGCCCGGCTCCGCGGCTGGCGCCGCCGGGGATCAGAGTCCCGCGCCGCTGGCGCGACGGCGCGGTTGCCCGGGCGATGGGCGGGAGCCTGCACAGGCCGGCCCTGGCGCTGCTGCTGATCGTCTCGCTGCTGCTGCGGCTGTGGGGGATCAAGCAAGGATTGCCCTACAGCTACAACTCCGACGAGGCCCAGCATTTCGTTCCTCGCGCGGTCGCATTCTTCACCCACGATTTCAACCCGCACTACTTCCTCAATCCGCCCGCTTATTCCTACCTCCTGCACATCGTGTTCGAGCTGTGGTTCGGCTCAGCGGATGCCGTCACGCGCACCTACACCGCCGATCCGACCCAGGTGTTTGTGGTCGCGCGCGTCGTGGCGGCGGTGCTCGGCACGGCGGCGGTGTGGCTGACGTACCTGGCCGGCGCGCGTTTCTTCAACAATCGGACGGTCGGACTGCTCGCCGCCGCGATCCTCGGCTTCGCGTTCCTGCCGGTGTTCTACAGCCACCTCGCGCTCAACGACGTTCCTACCCTGGCGCCCGTGTCGCTGGCGCTGTACGGCACCGCCGGCGTGATGCGCCGAGGCAGGATGCGTGACTACGCGATCGCGGGCGCCGGCGTGGGCCTTGCGGCGGCCACCAAGTACACGGGTGGGATCACGATCCTGTGCCTGCTGACTGCGTTCGTGACCGATGCCTCCGGGGGCTCGCTGCGGACGTCGGCGAAGCGCTGCGCGATCGGGCTGGCGATCGGCCTCGGGGCGTTCCTGATCGCCAACCCATACGCGATCCTCGACTTCTCGGCGTTCAGCCACGGGGTGAACTCGCAGGCCTCGTTGGCGGCAGGCGAGGACCCGGTGAAGCTCGGGACGCGGGCCGGTAGCGGGACCGCTTACTACCTGTGGACGTTTACGTGGGGCCTCGGGTGGGGCCCGACGATCGCCGCGATCGGTGGCGCGGTGCTGCTGATTGTGCGGCGGCGCATCGCGATGGTGCTGACGCTGCTGCCGGCGGTGATCGCGTTCATCATCTTCATGGGCGATCAGCAGCGGTTCTTCGGCCGCTGGCTGATGCCGATCTTCCCGATCATCGCGATCCTCGCCGCCTACGGCGCGGTCGAGCTCATTCGCTGGCTGACCGCGCGTCGGGTCCCCGCGCCAGTGGCTGGCGCGCTGGTCGCGGTGCTGCTGCTGGCTCAGAGCCTTGTGGCGGTGATCCACAACGACGCGGTCCTATCACGCAGCGACACGCGCAACCTGGCCCGCGAGTGGATGGTGGCCCACGTTCCCGCCGGCTCCAAGGTCGTGATCGAGCCAGAGGTGCCTGACTCGTGGTCAAGCGACGTCGGCCGCTCGCTGCCGTCCACGCTCAACGGCCAGCGCTGGTCGCGCTATCCCACGTGGCTGACCCACCTCGACGCCAACGGCAAGCCGCTGCCGCCCGGCCAGTATCGCTACGTGGTGATCGACCAGTACGAGCGCAACCTCTATCCCGCGCTGCTGGACTCGTACGTCTCGCGTGGGTACTGCTGGGTCGTGCTCGGATCGCTGCAGGCCGGCCGGGCGTTCGCGCAGCCGAACGATGCGCCGCAGGCGGTCGCGTACTACGCGGAGCTGGCCAACCGCGCAAAGCTCGTCTACCACGTCAGCCCGTTCCCGGCGAGCGCCCATCCGGTCCCGTTCAGCTTCGACTGGTCGATCGACTACTACCCGCGCCAGTACGATCGTCCTGGCCCTGAGATGAGCGTCTACCGCCTCTCGGGCGGGAAGTGCTCGTAGTCCAACCCCGTCTTGAAGAGCCTGCCTTAGGGGCGGGATGAGAAAGTCGTGATATATCGGCGTTTCTCGTCCGGCCCCGGGTGAGGCACGCTCAGGTTCCTATGCTTGAGTCCATCGCAATGGGCGCCACCGCCGACATCGACCAGCGTCATCTTGCAAGAGCGATCGAGCTCGCCGAGAGCGGCCGCGGGCGGGTCAGCCCGAACCCCATGGTCGGCGCGGTCATCACGCGCGACGACGAGATCCTCGGCGAGGGCTTCCACGGCTCGCTGGGCGGGCCGCATGCGGAGGTGGAGGCGATCCTCGCCGCCTCCGATCACGACCTCAGCGGCGCGACGATGTACGTATCGCTGGAGCCCTGTTGCCACCAGGGCCGCACGCCGCCGTGCACGGAGGCGATCCGCAGCGCCGGCATCGGCCGCGTCGTCGTCGCCTCCGATGACCCGTCCGAGCACGCCTCGGGCCGGGGCCTGGGAATCCTGCGCGACGAGGGGATCGAGGTCGTCATCGCCGACGGCGAACTGGCGACGCGGGCGCGGCTGCTCAACCAGCCGTTTCGCAAGCACGCGCGCACCGGGAGGCCCTGGGTCCTGTTCAAGTCCGCGATGACGCTCGACGGCAAGGTCGCCACGCGCAGCGGCGACTCCAAGTGGATCTCGGGCGAGGACAGCCGCCAGCTTGCGCACCATTGGCGCGCCGAGTGCGACGCGGTTGTGGTCGGCATCGGCACCGCCCTGGCCGACGACCCACAACTGACCGCAAGAGTCGACGGCGTCGCGCGACAACCGCGCCGCGTGGTGTTCGACTCGCTGGCGCGCCTGCCGCTGCGCTCGAAGCTCGTCGCCGACGCGCGTCGCATCCCGGTGACCGTGGTTGTGTCGCGGGCGGCGCGCCGCAGCGCCACCGACGCGCTCGAGGCGCACGGGGTGGAGGTGATCGTCGCGCCGGGGGAGAACGAGCCCGCGCGTGTCCGGTCCGCGCTGGACCAGCTGGGCGCGTCGGGGGTCGGTTCGATCTTGCTCGAGGGCGGCCCGCATCTGGCCGGTGCGTTCTTCGACGCCGAGGAGGTCGACGAGATCCGCCTGTTCCTGGCGCCGATCGTGCTCGGAGGTCGCACCGCGCGAGACCCGCTGGAAGGCGAGGGCGCCGAGCTGATTGCAGACGCCCACCGCGCGTTGACGCTCACCTGCGAGCGGGTGGGCGAGGACGTGCTCGTGTCGGCGCGCATGAAGGATTGGTAGGTAGGACCCGTGTTCACCGGACTTGTCCAGGATCTCGGCCGGATCGTCAGCGCGGATCGCAACGGCGACGGCGCGAAGGTGACCATCGAGACGTCGCTCGCGGGGGAGTTGGTCGAGGGCGACTCGGTCGCCGTCAACGGGGTATGCCTGACGGCCACCGAGGTCGGCGCCGGGTCGTTCGTCGCCGACGTCATGAACGAGACGCTGTCGCGGACATCGCTCGCTGACGTCCAGCCCGGGGCAGGCGTCAATCTGGAGCTGCCGCTGCGACCCAGCGACCGGTTCGGCGGCCACGTGGTCCAGGGACACGTCGACGGTCTGGCGACGATCGCCGAGGTGCGCGACGACGGCTTCGCGCGCAGGGTGCGCTTCGACATCGACCCGCAGTTGCTGCGCTACGTCGTCGAGAAGGGTTCGATCGCCTTGGACGGAGTTTCGCTGACCGTTATCGAGATTGGCGACTCATGGTTTACCGTGTCTCTTATCCCGGAGTCGCTTGAGCGCACCAACCTGGGGGCGGCTGGGACTGGTACGAAGGTGAATGTGGAGGTCGACGTGCTGGCGAAATACGTGGAGAGGCTGATCGGTAGCCGTGGGGGCGGCGCATGAGCTCCGTCAAGACCCCGTTCTCGACGATCGAAGCGGCCATCGAGGACATCCGTCAAGGCAAGATGGTCGTCGTCTGCGACGACGAGAATCGTGAGAACGAGGGCGACCTGACGATGGCCGCGCAGTTCATCACGCCGGAGGCGATCAACTTCATGCGCAAGGAGGGCGGCGGTCTGATCTGCCTGGCGCTGACCCCGGATCGCTGCGACGAACTCGGCCTCGACCTGATGGCCGCCAAGAACGAGTCCGCGTTCGAGACCGCGTTCACCGTCTCGATCGAGGCTCGCTCGGGCGTCAGCACCGGCATCTCCGCCGCCGATCGCGCCCGCACCATCCAGGTCGCGATCGACCCTAAGACCAGTCCCCGCGAGCTGGTCCAGCCAGGCCACGTCTTCCCGCTCAAGGCGAAGGCCGGCGGCGTGCTCGAGCGCGTCGGCCAGACCGAGGCGGCCGTCGACCTGGCGAGGCTCGCCGGACTCAACCCGTCGGGCGTGATCTGCGAGATCATGAACGAGGATGGCTCGATGGCGCGGGTGCGCGACCTGGAGCCCTACTGCGAGCGCCACGACATCAAGATGGTCACGGTCGCTGATCTGGTCGCGTATCGCCGTCGGCACGAGAAGCTGGTCGAGCGCGTCGTCGCGACGAAGCTGCCGACCTCGTTCGGGGACTTCGTCGCCGTCGGGTACCGGTCGCTCGTCGACAACAAGCATCACGTCGCGCTGGTCAAGGGCGAGGTCGACGGCGAGCAGGACGTGCTCGTCCGCGTGCACTCGGAATGCCTCACCGGCGACGTGTTCCATTCGCTGCGCTGCGACTGCGGCGAGCAACTCGAGTCGGCGCTGGGGATGATCGAGCTCGAGGGTCGCGGCGTGCTGCTGTACCTCAGCCAAGAGGGCCGCGGCATCGGCCTGCTCAACAAGCTGCGCGCCTACAAGCTTCAGGAGGAGGGCCTGGACACCGTCGACGCGAACCTTCGTCTCGGCTTGCCGGCGGACCTGCGCGACTACGGAATCGGCGCGCAGATCCTCGTCGACCTGGGACTCAGCTCGATCCGGATCCTGACCAACAACCCCAAGAAGATCTCGGGCCTCGCCGGATATGGGCTGTCGGTCTCAGACCAGGTTCCGATCCAGCATCTGCCCAACCCGCACAACGAGGCCTACCTGCGCACCAAGCGCGACAAGCTCGGCCACACCCTCCACCACCAGGGCCTCGCGCTCGACGAGCAGATGATCCGCGACGAGCACGAGCACGACCGGCGCCGGCAGCGCGAGCGGTAGCGATGGCCGGCGAGGATGGGCGGGTCGCGCTGTGCGTCGCGACCTTCTACACCGAGCTGGCCGAGAAGCTCGAGGCGGGCGCGCGTGCAGCGCTTGACGAGGCCGGGGTCTCCGCGATCGACCGGTTCGAGGTCCCCGGGGCGTTCGAGCTCCCGGTGATCGCAAAGTACGCCGCCGAGTCGGGCCGCTATGAGGCCGTCGTCTGCCTTGGCGCGGTGATCCGGGGGGAGACCGACCACTACGACTACGTGTGCGGCGAAGCCGCGCGGGGCATCCAGGACGTGCAGCTGGAAACCGGCGTGCCGTGCGGGTTCGGCGTGCTGACCGTCGACACGATCGAGCAGGCGCTCGACCGGGTACAGGGCGGCTCAAAGCGCGACACCGGCCGCCATGCCGTGGAGGCGGCGCTGGCGTCGCTGGCCGTCAAGCGCGACCTGTCTGGCCGCCGCGCCCGCGCCGGGTTCGCCGGCTGAACCCGCTCCGCTAGTCCTGATTGGTGACGAGGTCGCCGCTGGCGTTCTGGCCGTCGTGGCCGTGATGGTCCTTGCCGGGGCCCTGGGCCGGGCCGGGACCCTTGCCTCCTTGCTGCTGAGCCTGTTGACCGAGCGCCCGCAGCGCGAGCTGGAGCTCCTGCCGGACCACCTCGGTCTGGTTCGGGATCTGCAGGCGCTTATATAGGACCGGCACCGCCGCGCGCGGGTCGCCCGACAGCCGCAGCGACCGTCCCAAATCGAACAGCGCGTAGGCGTATGTCAGGCTTGCGGGTGACGCGGAGGTGACCGCCTTGCGCAGCACCGGAATGGCCGACGTGTATTTGCCGGCATCCATCAGCGCGTGTCCCTGCGCCTCGAGTGTGTCGGCGGTCGGCGGCGTGGTGGTGGCCGCGGCCGGCGTGACGCTGGCTTGAGTCTGTGTCTGCTGGGTCGCCTTGGGCTTTGGCTTCGCGGCCGTCGGTCGCGGCGTGGCGTGCTTGACGGTGCGCTGGGCGTGCGCTGTCGAGCCGGCGGTATTCGGCGAGGAGTTGTGCGTCGCGCCGGCGGCCAGCGCGACACCCGCCGCCGCGGCTGCCAGTGCCGCGACCGCGATCGCCCGCCTCGGAGCGCGACGAGCGGCACGCCGACCAGTTGAGTGCGGGGGCTCGGGCGCGGGGCGTCGGGGTCGGGAGCGGGCTCTACGTGCGCCGGCGCCCGGGGCGGCTGCGCCGCGGGCTGCCGTTCCGCTTCGGGCTGCCGTTCCGCTGCGGGCTGCCGCGAGCACCGCTGTAGCGGTCGTGGCCGAGGTGGCCGGCTGCGCGAGCGCGGTCTCGACGGCCTCTGCGAGCGCGTGTGCCGTCGGGAAACGATCTTGCGGACGCTTGGCCATGCCGCGCGCGAGCACTGCGTCGAGCGCCCCGGGCAGACGCGGGTTGCGCTCGCTCGGCGAAGGCGGCGGCGCATCAACGTGCTGGCGTGCCTGCACCGCGAACCTCTGATCGGTGAACGGCCGCTCGCCGACGAGGAGCTCGAACGCCATCACCGCCAGCGAGTAGCGGTCGCTGGCCTCCGTCGCGGGGCGACCGATGGCGCGCTCGGGGGCGAGGTAGGCCGCGGTTCCCAGCAGCTGCCCGTCGGCGGTCAGCGTGTCCTCGGTGGCGAGCTGCGCGATGCCGAAGTCGGCGACGTGCACGGACCGGTCGCGGTCGAGCAGCAGGTTGGCCGGCTTGATGTCGCGGTGCAGGACGCCGCGGCCGTGGGCGTAGTCGAGCGCCGACGCCACCTCGTGGAGCCACCAGATCGCCTCGGTCTGCGTCACCGCGCCGCAGCGCAGCGCGTCGGCCACGGTCCCGCCGGCGAGGAACTCCATGACGATGAACGCACGCGGCGGCTCGTCGGGGTCGGGAGTCGCGGTCTCTCCGACGTCGTAGATCGTGACCACGTTTGGATGGCCTGAGAGCCGCGCGGCGGTGCGCGCCTCGCGCTTGAACCGGCGCACCGCGGTCTGGTCGTGGGCGAAGCGCTCGGCCAGGAGCTTGATCGCGACGCGGCGGCCCAGCAGCCTGTCCTCCGCGCACCACACGGACGCCATCCCACCGTTGGCTATATGGCGAATCAGCTCGTAACGCTCGGGCATGGTCACATCCTGCACCAAGCCGGCGCCCGACGGTGCGCGCTCAGCCATTGAGAGCAATCTCTACCCATCATGCGGCTTTTGAACCCCGGGCGATATTTCAGCCTCAGGCTATACTCGCCCGCCATGCCAAAGGTCTGCCATGTTTGCGGGAAGGGCCCATCGTTCGGCCACAGCCGAAGCCACTCGATGGTGGCCACCAACAGGCGCTTTGATCCGAACCTGCAGCGCGTCAGGATCGACGACGCCGGAACGCCCCGGCGTGTATACGTCTGCACCCGCTGCCTGAAGGCCGGCAAGGTCACCAAAGCGCTTTGACCGCTACGGATCACAAGGTCTCGTAGGCCCGTGCGCACGCTTCTGCCACGGCCATAGCGCACACCGTGTCCGATCCCAGCATCGTTCGCTTCCGGGCCATCCTCGAGGCGAGCCTGGCCGCTCTTGAAGCGCGCCGCGAGGAGGTCAACGACCTCAACGTCTTCCCTGTCGCCGACGGCGACACCGGCGACAACATGGTGCTGACGCTGAGAGCCGTCTTGCAGGAACTCGATCGCCTTGCGGGCGCCTCGCAGGACCGCACGATCGACGACATCGGCCGCACCGAGATCGTCAGCTCGGTCGCCCGCGCCGCGCTGCTCGGCGCCCGCGGCAACTCTGGCGTAATCCTCTCGCAGCTGATTCGCGGCGCCGCCGAGGAGCTTGCGAGCCGCCCCGGCGAGCTCGTCGACCCGGTGCTGATCAGCGCGGCGCTCGCCCGGGCGGCCGACCAGGCCTACGGCTCGGTCCGCGACCCGGCAGAGGGCACGATTCTCACGGTGGTGCGCGAGATGTCGGCCCGCGTCGCCTCCGATCTCGCCCACATGACCAACGCCCGGCTTGGCCCTGACGCAAGCGACGGGCAGCAGAACGAGGTGCTCGCCGAGCTGATCGAGAACGCGCTGGCGGCGGGTGAGGAGTCGGTCAAGCGCGGCCCCGAGCTGCTTCCGGTGCTGCGTGAGGCAGGCGTCGTCGACGCCGGCGGTTACGGGCTGACGATCCTTCTGGCCGGCATCGTCGGGGCGCTGCGTGGCAGCGAGCCGCCGGCGCTCGAGCACCACGCCGCCGCCAGGATCACCCACCCCCAGCATGCGTCGAGCACGTACCGCTACTGCACGAACTTCGCCGTCACCGGTACCTCGCTCGAGCAGCGCCGCTTCGTGCCGCTGCTGGAGCAGATCGGCGACTCGGTGCTGGTGGTCGGAGACCAGACTACTTTGAAGGTGCACGTTCACACCGACGATCCCAACTCCGCCACGGCACTTTTCTCCGAGTTCGGCGTGGTCTCGCATCTCGACGTCGCCGACATGCACGCACAGGTCCAGCAGCGGGAGGAGCGTCTGTCGGCGCCGCAGTCGTTGGCGGTGTGCGGCGCGCTTGCCGTCGTGACCGGTGAAGGCATGCGGTCCCTGTTCGAGGGCCTCGGCGTGCACACGCTGGAGGGCGGCCCGACGCTGAACCCATCGACCTACGACCTGCTGGCGGCGATCCACGCGATTCCGGCCGAGGAAGTCGTGGTGCTGCCCAACAGCGCCAACGTCGTTATGGCTGCCGAGCGGGCCGCCGAGTTGTCGGACAAGACCGTGCGCGTGGTGTTGTCGCGCTCGCCGCAGGCCGGTCTGGCGGCGGCGGTCAGCCTCGACCCCAATCGCGACGCAGCCACCAACGCCGCGGCGATGGCGCAGACCCTCGAGCACGTGCGGACGGGCGCGGTCGCGCCAGCCGCCCGCGACGACGTCCAGGGACGCTTCCGCGAGGGCGACGCGGTCGGGTTCATCGAGGAGAAGATCGTTGCCTGGGGTCGGCCTCGGGAGGCGCTGCGCGAGGTGCTCGAGCAGTTGGCTCAGAGCGCCGAGCTGATCACCTGCCTGCGCGGCGCGGAGGCTCCACTCGACGACGAGGCGGTCCAGGCTCTCGCCGCCGGTGAGGTCGAGTTCGAGCTGAGCGAAGGCGGCCAAGAGCGTTACTGGTGGCTGCTCAGCGCTGAGTAGCGCGTGCTGCGCAGCTCCCGGCTCGACCGGTCGGCCGGTCATCATCACAGCGTAGATGATGGCCTCCACCACCTTCGCAACATCCCGCCCTCTCGAGCAGGCGGAGCTCGAGGCCGCTCCCGTCCGATATCCACGGCCCTCGGCGTTGGCGATGCCGCTGGACTTGCAGGGGGCAAAGACCCAGCAGGCGGCGCAGACATTGGGCCTGAACACGATCGCGCATCTGCTTGAGCACCTACCGCGCGACCGGCGCGAGGCGCGGGCCGTCGCCGAGCTGCAGGCGGGGGAGAGCGCGACGATCGTGGTACAGGTTCGCTCCATCTCCTCGCGCCCGGTGCGACGGCGCGGGATGCGGCCGCTGGTCGAGGCGACAGTCGCGGATTCGAGCGGCTCGGTAAAGGCGGCGTTCTTCAACCAGCCGTGGCTGGTGCAGCGCTATCCGGCCGGGACGCGGCTGGTGCTCCACGGCAAGCTCCAGGCGCGAAACCGCTTCTCGGTGCAGGCCCACGCCCGCACCGGGGACGTCGGGGTCGAGGCGGGCGCGGTCGCGCACTACCCGGCGACGGAGGGCCTGTCGTCGACCCAAATCCTTGCGCTGGTGCGCGAGCACGCGCATCTGATCGAGGTCGTGCCGGAGCCGTTGCCGGTGGCGTTGCGCGCGAGCGAGCGCTTGCCGGGCAGGGCCGATGCGCTGACTGCCGTCCACTTCCCGGTGGTCGAGGCGGATGCCGACCTGGGACGGCGTCGGCTGGCGTTCGACGAGCTGCTGCTCGCCCAACTGGCGCTGCTGCGGCGCCGCGGGACCCGCGAGCTTGCGTCCGGCCCCGCGCTGGACGCTGAGCGCGAGCTGACGGCGCGGTGGCTGTCGGAGATGCTGCCGTTCGTTTTGACGGGCGATCAGGTGCGAGCGCTGGAGGCGATCGACGAGGACCTGGCGCGGGCCCGGCCGATGCAACGGCTGCTGATGGGGGAGGTCGGGTCGGGCAAGACGGTGGTCGCGCTGTATGCGCTGCTGCGCGCCGTCGAGCACGGCTATCAGGGGGCTTTGATGGCGCCCACCGAAACCCTGGCCGAGCAGCACTTTCAGACGATCCAGGCGCTGATGGGCGCAGAGCCGGTGTCCGCCGGCCTGCTGACCGGATCCACGCCGGGCGCTCGGCGGGCGGACCTGCTTGGAAAGCTCGCCAGCGGCGAGCTCTCGCTGATCGTGGGGACGCATGCGCTGATCGAGGACAGCGTGCGCTTCGCGCGACTGGGCGTCGCCGTGGTCGACGAGCAGCACCGCTTCGGCGTTCGCCAGCGCGCCGCGCTGGATGCCAAGGGACCGGAGGAGGACCGTCCGCACATCCTGCACATGACTGCCACCCCGATTCCCCGGACGCTGGCGCTGCTCGGCTACGGAGATCTTGACCACACGCTGCTGCGCGAGCGGCCGCGCGGCCGCCGGCCCGTGCAGACGTTCGTATGCGCGACCGAGCGCGAACGAGGGCGCGCGTACGAGCGCATCCGCGAGGAGCTGCGCGCGGGACGCCAGGCGTTCGTCGTCTGCCCGCTGGTCGAGGAGTCCGAGCTGCTGCAGGCCCGCGCCGCGACCGCGGAGTTCGAGCGGTTGCGGAACGGCGAGCTTCGCGACTTCCGCGTGGTGCTCATGCACGGGCAGCTGCGGCCGGTGGCCAAGCAGGCAGCGATGGCGCAATTCGCTTCGGGGGGCGCCGACGTGCTGGTGGCCACGTCGGTGATCGAGGTCGGGATCGATGTCCCCAACGCGACGGTGATGCTGGTTGAGGACGCCGACCGCTACGGGATCTCGCAGCTGCATCAGCTGCGGGGCCGGATCGGCCGGGGCGAGCACCCGTCGCTGTGCATCCTGTTCGGCGCCAAGGACTCGCCGCGGCTGCGGGCGCTGGCGGAAAGCGGCGATGGATTCGAGCTGGCGGAGATCGATCTGCGGCTCCGCGGCGAGGGCGAGCTCGTCGGCACCCGGCAGCACGGACTCGCCCAGTTCCGGGTGGCCGAGCTTCCGCGGGATGCCGAGCTGTTGGAGCGAGCGCGGATCCGCGCCCGGGAGATCGTCGACGAGGACCGCGACCTGTCGCTCGCCGAAAACGCGCTGCTGGCCGACGCGCTGGTGCGGGCCTACGGCACCGAGGCCGCGGCGCCGATCCGGGCGTGAGCCGGCGGTCTGCGTGCGGGTGATCGCGGGCCGATTCGGCGGGCGCACGCTGGTCGCGCCACGGGGGAGGGCCACCCGGCCAACCGGCGATCGGGTTCGCGAGGCGCTGTTCTCGATCCTCGGCTCGGTCGACGGCGCGCGGGTGCTGGACCTGTTTGCCGGGTCCGGCGCGCTTGCCATCGAGGCGTTGTCGCGCGGCGCCTCGGAGGCGACGTTCGTCGACTCCTCGGCGGCGGCGATCGCCGCCATCCAACGCAATCTGGAGGCCCTTGGCGCGACGGCGGAGGTCCGTCGCCAGCGCGCGGTCGCCTTCCTCGAGCAGGCACGCAACGACGCTCGTCAATACGATCTTGTGTTCCTCGATCCCCCATACCAAGCCGCCGGCGACCTAGGCCGTACGCTTTCAGCGGCGCTGCCACCGGTGCTGGCACCGGGCGCGCGCGTCGTTACGGAAAGCGATCGGCGGGCAGCCTTGCAGCTGGAACTGCCGCTGCTCGACGAGCGCCGCTACGGCGACACTCTGATCCGCATTCATGACTCCCGATAACCGCATCGCAATCTGTCCTGGGACTTTCGATCCCATCACCCACGGCCATCTCGACGTGATCGGCCGCGCTTCGGCGATGTTCGACGAGGTGATCGTCGGCGTGGTCAACCTCCCATGGCGCAAGGGCAGCACGCTGTTCACCGCCGAGGAGCGCGTCAACTTCGTACGCAACGCGACCCGCGACCTGCCGAACATCACCGTCGAGACGTTCAGCACGTTGTTGGTCGAATTTGCACGCGAGCGTGGCGCGATGGCGATTGTCAAGGGCCTGCGCGCGATCTCGGACTTTGAGTACGAGCTGGAGATGAATCAGCTCAACCGCAAGCAGGCGCCCGACATCGAGTCCGTTTACCTCATGGCGTCGGCCAAGTACAGTTTCTTACGATCTAGCGGAGTGAAGGAGCTCGCGACCTTCGGCGGTGAGATCGACGAGCTGGTGCCCCCCGAGGTAGCCGAGGCCCTGAAGGAACGGCTCAGCCGCTGACGAAACAGAGGTTCTGTCAATGGACGTCCTGGTACTGATCGACAAACTGGACGATCTCGTCCACAACGCCAAGCCGGTGCCGCTGACCGATCAGGTTCGCGTAGACAAGGAAGAGATCTACGACATCCTCGATCAGATGCGTGCCACGATCCCCGAGGAGATCAAGCAGGCGCGCTGGATCGTCAAGGAGCGTCAGGAGATGCTCGCCGAGGCCAAGCGGGAGGCCGAGCGGATCGTCAAGGAGGCGCGCGAGCGGCAGGAGAAGATGATCTCCGAGGAGGAGATCACCAAGCAGGCCGAGCGAGCCGCCGAGGACATCATCGAGGACGCCCGCGGACGCGAGCGCGAGATCCGCCTCGGCGCCGAGGACTACGCCGACGAGATACTCAACACGCTCGAGGTCAACCTGTCGAAGTTCATCGCGGCCGTCCAGCGCGGGCGCGACCGGCTGGCGGGCAAGGACGAGCCGGCCGAAGTCTCCTAGAGAGCAAGCGAGCGCGAAGCGCGAGCGGTTAAGTGAGGCCGGAGGCCGAACACCCGGATCAGAACGAGAGCCCGGAGGGGCCTCGGAGGATTTCAGTCCTCGAGGCGGATATCACCGGGCTCGAGGTCGATGCGATCGCCAATGCCGCGAACACGCGGCTGAAGCACGGCGGTGGCGTGGCGGGTGCGATCTCCCGGGCGGGCGGTCCCGCGGTTCAGCGCGAGAGCGACTCGCTCGCTCCGATCGGGCTCGGTGAAGCGGTCGAAACGACGGCGGGCGAGATGCCCTGTCGGTGGGTGATTCACGCGGCGACCATGGAGCTTGGGGGTCCGACGTCCGCGGAGATCATCCGTTCTGCGACCGCGAGCACGCTGCGCAAGGCCGACGAGCTGGGGGCGACGTCGCTGGCCCTGGTGGCGTTCGGCACCGGCGTCGGAGGGTTTCCGGTCGACGAAGCGGCCGCGATCGAGGTGGAAGAAGTTCGCCGGCACCTGGGCGGCGAAACCGGTCTGGAGCGGGTCGTGTTCGCCGTACGTGGGGACGAGGCGCGCACGGCATTTGAGCAGGCGCTCGGCGAGTAGCCACAGCCGCTCAGAAGCGGCGCATGCGACGAATTGTTTTTCTGCCTTTCAGGTAGCGGAGGGCAACTTCGTCGCGCGCGGGGGGCGAGGGCCACTTCATAACTCGGCATCCGGACAGCAAGGGTCCAGTGCCACACCTACGTTTGCGTTCGCTCGTACTAGCAGTCGTCGCCGCGACGATCGGTATCGGCGCGGCCACCGCGCAGGCCCAGATCAACCCGCGTTTGGTTCCCGCGAAACGTCCTACCACTCGCTAACGCCACCAACGAGGGGCCGGCACCGGCGTCTCAGGTGATGGAGATCGGAATCGGCCTCAAGGATCCGAATCCGGCGCGAGAGCAGGCGCTGATGGCGGCCCAACAGGATCCGTCGAGCAGCTAGTACCACAAGTTCCTCACGCCCTCTCAGTTCAGCGCTCAGTTCGGGGTGCCGGACGCCACGTTCCAGCAGGTAGTGACTTGGCTGCGCGGCGGCGGCGGGGTTCGCGGACCTGCTGATCTACAAGGTCGCTGAGAACTCCACCGAGTACGCGCGCGACTTCAACGACTACCAGGTGGGCACCAACGGCGCCTACCAGGCGGCCCCGGGGCTGGGACTACGTCACCGGCTGGGGGACGCCCGTCTTGAAGCCGCTGATCCAGGACATCGACGGAGGCCTGACGCCGGTCACGCCTCCGTCGGGGTAGCGATTTGTCGACCGGTTTCAGCGCACGCTGAACCCGGTCAGCCCCTCCGGTTCCTCGTCGCTGACGTCGACGCGATCGACGGCTGCGTGCGGGGGTCCGGTCTCGAGGAACCTCAGCACCCGGTCGACCGCCTCCGGCGGGCCCTCCAGGACGGCCTCGACCGCGCCATCGGAGCGGTTGCTCACCCAGCCGGCGACGCCGTGGGCGTTGGCGCGCTGGCGGGTTGAGTCGCGGAAGAACACGCCTTGGACGCGGCCGTGGACGATCGCGCGGCGGCGGATTCGGGCTTCGTCGGGCATCGGTGGGGATTCTGCCCTTGGTTTTTCGTGCGACAAACGTCAACGGCGCCATTGAGGGTGGAACGGAGGGGGCATTTCACGTCAATCGATCGCTGTAGGCCGAGGCGTGTCGTGTTGAGCACCGTATGCGGTGGTTAACACGGATCACTTCGCGGATCTCGCGGCGATTGTCGTGTGATG
>DASSGR010000212.1:0-2121 GCA_035693425.1 Solirubrobacteraceae bacterium | reverse complement strand
GACGCCTTGCGGCCGCGTCGGGCGCGTAATCGGAGGCGTCGAAGCCGATCGGCACGAGTGCCATCGGCAACGTGGCGTCGAGCGCGAGCAGCTCGCGCATGTCGTCCTCATTGCTCGGCACGACGCGGTCCCAGCCGCGATAGCAAGTGGCCTCGAAGCGCCGGATGCGCCGCGCATCTGCGCGCAGCAGCGGCCGCCGGACCCCTCGCGCCGCCTCGGCGCGCGCCTCGACGTTGAGGTGCCAGGCGTCCATCACGCCGAGAACCGCCGGGCGCCCTTCGAGGTCGCCGAGCAGCCCGGACAGCTTGCCCGGCCCGACGTGGACGACGTCCGGCTGGAACCGCCGCAGCTCCGCGCGCAGCGGATCGCGAAGGCCACGGGTGAGCCTCTGGGCACGAAGCGGACGGCGAAGCGCCATCGCCATCGCGAGGTCCGCCGCATTGCCTTTGCGACCGGGCCGCTGGTAGTCGACGATCCGCAGGTCGCCCTCGACCGACGGCGTTCGCGTCTGGTCGCGATGGCGGTAGCCGATCAGCCGCACGTCGTGGCGCTTGCCGAGCTCAGTGACAAGTCCGGTCAGCTGCCGCCGGTACCCGGTGTTGATCGGGCGCAGTGGCGCATCGGAAACGCACATCAGGATGCGCATCGAGGTCCTCCCCGTTGGCTTCGGGCCGATGCTAGAGACGGCCGCGCACCGCGCCTACTGGCGCTTCGGGCGGCACCGCGCTCCCCGAGCTGACCGAACGAACAGGTTGCGGCGCCGCGAACGAACAGGGTTTCGCCGCCGGGCCCGACCGCGCGCGATCCATCGCGTGGCCGCCCCGTTGACCTCATAGACAGAGGTCGAGCGAGGAGAGCGTGGTATGGAGCGGGTCCTGGTGACGGGAGCCGGTGGGTTCATCGGACACCACCTGGTGACCTACCTCAAGGAGCGCGGGCACTGGGTGCGCGGCGTCGACGTGAAGCTGCCCGAGTACACGACGGTGGATGCCGACGAGTTCGAGATCGCGGACCTCCGCCTGCGCGAGGCGGCGCTGCGCGTGATGCGCGGGACCGACGAGGTCTACGCGTTGGCCGCCGACATGGGCGGCATGGGTTTCATCTCGTCCAACCACGCAACGATCTTCCGCAACAACCTGCTCATGAACCTCAACACGATCGAGGCAGCGCGTGTGCATGGGGTCGGGCGGTACCTCTTCAGCTCCACCGCCTGCGTCTATCCGGAGCACCTCCAAGACCACACCGACGTGACGCCCCTGCGCGAGGAGGTCGCATACCCCGCCAATCCGCAGGACGCCTACGGCTGGGAGAAGCTCGTCGCCGAGCGGCTCTGCCTCTACCACACGGAGGAGTTCGGTCTCGAGACGCGGATCGTCCGGTTCCACAACGTCTACGGGCCCTACGGGACCTACGACGGGGGTCGCGAGAAAGTGCCCGCCGCACTTTGCCGCAAGGTCGCGCTGGCCGAGCCCGGCGGATCGATCGAGGTCTGGGGCGACGGTGAGCAGACTCGATCGTTCTGCTACGTCGACGACTGCGTCGAGGGCATCCACCGGATCATGCGGTCGGGGTACGGTTCGCCCCTGAACCTCGGCACCGACCGGATGGTCAGCATCGACGAGCTCGCACGGATCGTCATCGACATCTCGGGCAAGCCGGGGATCGAGATCGAGCACGTCGCCGGACCCCAGGGCGTGCGGGGGCGCAACTCGGACAACACCCGGCTGCGTGAGATCATCGGGTGGGAGCCGCGAGTCTCCCTCGAAGAGGGGCTCGTGCCGACCTACCGGTGGATCGAGGAGCAGGTGACGGGCCGGCGCACGTCGGCGCGGGCCATGCGGAGCACGGTCGCCGCTTGACGGTCTCTGCTCCCCCGGAGGATCGCCTCGGGCTCCGTCCGCTCCTCCGCGAGGTCTTCGTGGCGCTGGATCGCGCCGGCGTCCGTTGGTGTCTGTTGCGTGGGGCCGAGGGCCCCGATATGCCGGCCGGCGACGTGGACCTGCTGGTGGCCCGCGACGACGCTGCACGCCTCACGGACGCGATCGCGCCGCTCGGCTTTGCGCGCTTGCCCGCCTGGGGATACGGATCGCATCGTTTCCATCTCGGCTACGACGCGGCGAC
>DASSGR010000211.1:0-30350 GCA_035693425.1 Solirubrobacteraceae bacterium | reverse complement strand
GGGCAAAGGTCAGCACACGCAGTTGATCGTCAACGGCGTCGTCGGACAGGCCGACCTGTGGTTGAACGGCAAGCAGATCGCCAGCCAGTCGACGGTCCAGGGTGACTACACGCGCTACACGTTCGACGTCACCGGGTTGCTGCACAACGGCGCCAACGCGCTCGCGCTCGAGGTCTATCCCAACAACCCGAACACGATGTTCACGCTCGACAACGTCGACTGGACGCAGATCCCGCCCGACAACAACACCGGCTTCCAGTTCCCGATCCAGCTGCACACGTCGGGTCCCCTTGCGCTGGCCAACGCCCACGTGGTCCAGGACGACGCGCAGGACGTGTCGACCGCGGCGCTGACGTTGAAGGGGGACGTCACCAACCACGCGGGCACGGCCCAGACGGGCGACGTGTCCGCGATCGTGACCTCCCCGACCGATCGTTCGATCCGGGTCAGCCGGCGAGTGACGGTCGCGCCCGGACAGACGCAGACGGTGTCGTTTGGCCCGAGCGACGATCCTCGGCTGCTGATCGGGCACCCGAGCGTGTGGTGGCCCCACGGGATGGGCGCCCAGCCGCTGTACGGCCTGCGGATGACACTGCACGAGCACGGCAGCGCTCCCGACACCGAGTCTGAGACGTTCGGGATCCGCAAGGTCACGTCCAAGCTGATCGGACCGTCGCCGGCGGCACCGCAGGGGTCGCGCCAGTTCGCCATCAACGGCGTGCCGTTCGTGTTCCGCGGCGGCGGCTGGTCGGAGGACCTGTTCCTGCGCTACTCGTCGGCCGACACCGCCAACCAGATCGCCGAGATCGAGAACCTCGGGCTCAACGGCATCCGCACCGAGGGCAAGCAGATGCCCGACGACTTCTACGAGCAGATGGACCGGGCCGGGATCCTGATCGACGGCGGCTTCCAGTGCTGTGACGCATGGCAACTTCAGGACAGCGGCCTGACCTCGGACCACGACTTCGCCGTGCTCGAGTTGTCGGCACTGACGATCGGACAGAACCTCCGTAATCACCCGAGCGTGCTGAACTTCAGCTGGAGCGACAACCAGCCCACCCCGCGCCAGGAGCGGGTCTCGCTCAGGGGCTTCCGGCAGGCGGACTTCCAGGAGCCGCTGATCGCCTCCGCCGAGTACAAGAGCGGTACCCAGCTCGAGACCTCGGGCGAGAAGGAGGGTCCGTACGACTGGGTGCCGCCGAGCTATTGGTACGACACGACGCACTACGACCCTGGCGACTCGAGCAGAACCAACGTCGGCGGCGCCTGGGCGTTCGACTCAGAAGCCGGCGCCGGGCACACCGTTCCGACGCTCGACTCGATCCAGCGTTTCCTATCGCCGTCCGAGCAGAGCATGCTGTGGCAGAACCCCGACTACAACCAGTACCACGCAAACTACGAGCCCGATCTCCCCGGACCGGAAAACAGCGGCTACTCGTTCGGCACGCTCCATGATCTCGATGCCGCGATCTCCAACCGCTACGGCGCGTGGTCGAGCCTGAGCCAGTACGTGCAGGAGGCGCAGGTGCAGAACTACGAGACACAGCGGGCCGAGTTCGAGGCTTACATCGATCACTCGACCAACACAGACGCGCCCTCCACGGGCATCGTCTACTGGCAGCTCAACAAGGGCTGGCCGACGTTGCTGTGGGACCTCTACAACAACGACTTCGACCAGGCCGGCAGCTACTTCGGCGCTAAGAAGGCCAACGAGCGGCTGCACGTCCTGTACACGTACGACGACGGGACGGTGTCGGTCGACAACCTGTCAAACCGCGAGCGTCACGGGCTGTCGGTCGTGTCCAACGTGTACGGCGTCAATGGTCAGCTGATCGACCACCAGACCGCGTCGGGCGTGTCGGTCGGCGGACAGGGCGTCGCGCGCACCGTGCTGCACCCCGCGGTGCCCGCCGCCACCACTCCGCCCGCGCCGGCGAAGACGTACTTCGTCGAGCTGCTGCTCGAGCGCCACGGCAAGGTCGTCGATCGCAACGTGTACTGGCTCTCGACCCAGCAGGACGTGGTCAACTGGGACAAGACGATCGGCAACCCGCAGGCCACGATGACGCAGTTCGCGAACCTCGGTCAGCTGCAGTCGCTTCCGGCCGCCGCCGTACGGGTCCGCGCCCGGAGCGAGTCTGTGGGCCAAGGCTTGGAGAAGACCGTGGTGAGGATCACCAACACCTCCAACCAATCGACGGTCGCGTTCTTCCTGCGGGCCGACGTCCGGCGCGGGAGCGGGGCAGGAACGCCGGCGCCGGGCGACAACGAGGTACTGCCGATCTTCTGGTCAGACAACGACGTGACGCTTTGGCCCGGCGAATCCGAGACGCTGAGCGCCACCTACCGCCGCGCGGACCTGCATGGCGCGTCGCCCGTGGTCAGCGTGTCGGCGTGGAACTCGCCGCTGCAGGACGTGCCGGCGTCGTGACCAGCGCCTCGAGCTGACGCTCCAGTCCCCGGTTGCCCACGGAACGCTCGTGGAGCGGAAGGCCAATCCTGTCGGCCGCCCGCTGCGCGGCCGAGCGCGTCGCGGGGGTGGGGCGCTGCGCTAGCCACAGGACGCGCGTGTAGTTGCGGAAGTAGTCGTCGCGCAGCTCCGGGTGGCGGTCCAGGCCGAGCTCGCGCACCACTGTGTGCTCGAACGTCCGCGCGAGGAAGTCGGTCAGGAAGTACGTGCCCGGCTCCTCCTCGAGCGCCGTGCGGACCTCGTCGCGCCCGAACACGTCGTAGCAATGCTCGCCCGTCAGGCGCGGGATCCCGTGCTCACAGGCGACCTCGTCGATCGCGCCGTAGCTGCCGCAATCGGCGTACGCGACCGCCAGCGCGTCATACCGCCCTTGCAGCTTCTGGATGGACCGATCGAGCGACGGTGCGATCCGCTCGGGCCGGTTGTGGAGCAGCGCCGGGATCGGGTGCACGTCGATCTCCCACCCGCGGCGCTTGGCGACGAGGCGAACCTCGGCGGCGAGTGCGCCGCACGCGATCACCGCGGTGCTCATCCCGGGAACGCCAGCTGGTCGACGAACAGGTCGTTGAAGTCAGCCCGGCCCGACAGCTCCACGTACTCCACCTCGCGCAGGATCGAGTACGCCTCGGCGCGCTCGCGCAGGCTGAGCGCGGCGATCTTCGCGCCCTCGCCGGCGACGTTGCCCGCCGACACGATGCGCGGCAGCGCCAGCTTCGGCACCAGGCCGATGCGGACCGCGCTGAGCGGGGTCAGGTAGGACCCGAAGCTCCCGGCGAGCAGCACCTGGGCGATGTCGCCCGGCTCGACGCCGAGCTCGCGCAACAGGATGTTCCAGCCGGTCGCGATCGACGCCTTGGCGAACTGCAGCTCGCGGACGTCACGCTGGGAGAGGAACACCGACGCTTGCGGATCCCGCGCGCCGCGCCAGTCCAGCACGAACACGCGCTCTTTGCCGATCGCGGTCAGCCTGTCGGCGAGGCCGGGGTGCGAGCTCGCCGCCTCCTCGTCTGCGATGAACCGCCCCGAGTGGTCAAGCAGCCCGCAGCGCACAAGCTCGGCGACCGCGTCGACGAGCCCCGACCCGCAGATGCCCGCCGGCTCGGCGTCGCCGATCACTGCCAGCTGCAGCGAGTCGCCCTCGATCTTGAGGCTCTCGATCGCGCCGTCGGACGCGCGCATCCCGCACTTGATCTGCGCGGCCTCGAACGCAGGGCCCGCCGGCGCCGCCGTGGCCAGCACCCGCTCGCTGGACCCCAGGGCAATCTCGCTGTTGGTCCCGACGTCGATGAACAGCCGCAGCCGCCGGTCGCGGGTGAGCCCGGTCGCGAGCATCCCCGCGACGATGTCGCCGCCGACGTAGGCGCCGAGCGACGGGAACACGAATGCGGGGGCGCGCGGGTGGATCTCGATCCCGAACTCGCGCGCGTTGATCGGCGGCAGGCTGTGCGTGGAGACCGTGAACGGCGCCATCGACAGCGGCTCGGGGTCGATGCCGAGCGCCAGGTGCATCATCGTCGTGTTGCCGCAGACCGTGATCTCGTACACCTCGCGCGGCGCGACCTCGCCTTCGACGCAGACCTCTTGCGTGAGCTCGGCGAGCGTCGTGTGCGCGCGGTCGCGCAGCGCGCCGAGCGCCTGGTCATCCATCATCGTCGCCGAGATCCGGGTGATCACGTCGGCGCCGTAGGGCTGCTGGTGATTAAGGATCGAGCGGACCGCGACGGGCTGGCCGCTGTCGAGGTCGAGCAGCGTCGCGACGACGGTGGTGGTCCCCAGGTCGAACGCGATCGCATAACGCCGCGCGGTGGTGTCGCCGGGCTCGACGCCGACCAGCTCCTCGTCGCAGACGACCGCAGTGACATCCCAGTTGGAGCTGCGCAGCACCCCGCCGAGCTCTCGTAGTACTTCGATCGATGTTGTCGGCTCTAGGTCGTCGATCGCGTCGAGCACGCGCTGCAGGTCTGAACGCTGATCCTCCATCGTCGGCTCCTCCAGCACCAGGTGGCGCTTCTGCACCGACGGGCGCAGGATCACGTGCCTCCCGACCCCGGCCAGCGCGGCCTTGGGACGCGTCTGCAGCGGCGGCACCTCGACGACCAGGTCCCCCCGCGCCCCGGCCCGGCACGCCAGCCGCCACCCCTCGCGCAGCTCCTGGGCGCTGAACGCGCGCGGGTCCAGCGGGCCGACCGGCACGTCGCCCGAGACGATCCGCACCTTGCACTTCTTGCACGTGCCGTGGCCGCCGCACGTCGAGTCGATCGCGATCCCGTTCCAGCTCGCGGCGTCGAACACCGGGGTGCCGCTCGGCACGCGCACGTCGGCGCCGTCGGGCAGGAAGCGCAGCCGCACCCGGCCCGCGCCGTCGTCGGGCGCGGGCGCCGGGGCGCTCAGCTCGTCGCGGTCAAGGCCGCGTCGCTGCGGGGCGGGCCGGCTCATCAGGCCGTGGCCGCCGCCTGCTCCGCAAGCGTCGCCTGACGCGCCCGGTGCGCGGCGATCCACCGCGCTCCCCATGGATCGTGGCCCAGCAGCAGGTCCGACGCGCGGACCGAGTCCACGACGGTTGGGGCGGTTGACATGATCGCGCTGGTCAGCCCCGCAGCCATCGCCATCGGCAGGAACGCGCCGTTGAGCGCTGCCCGCTGCGGAAGCCCGAACGATACGTTCGAGGCGCCGAGGCACATGTTCACGCCGAGCTCGTCGCGGATCAGCCTGATCGTGTGCAGCGTGGTGGTCACCGCCTCAGTGTCGGCGCCGACCGTCATCGCCAGCGGGTCGATCACGACGTCCTCGGCGGCGATCCCGTGGTCGCCCGCCGCGCTGACGATCTTGCGCGCGAGCTCGAGGCGCTTCTGCGGCGTCTCGGGAATTCCGGTCTCGTCGTTGGCCAGCCCGATCACCGCGGCGCCGTGGCGCGCCACCAGCGGCAGGATCTCCTCCAGCCGCTCGTCCTCCGCCGTGACCGAGTTGACGAGCGCCCGGCCCTCGTACACCGACAGCCCGGCGTCGAGCGCCTCGATCACCGACGAGTCGATGCAGATCGGCGCGTCGACCGCGTTCTGCGCGGCGGTCAGCATGCTCTTGAGCAGCTCGGGCTCGTCCACCAGCGGGATCCCGGCGTTGATGTCGAGCATGTCGGCGCCGGCGTCGACCTGCGCCACGGCGTCGATCGAGACGGTCGACAGGTCACCGCCGCGAAGCTCTTCGGCGAACTTCTTGCGGCCCGTCGGGTTGATCCGCTCGCCGATGATGCAGAACGGCTGCTCGCGCCCGATGATGACCGTCTTAGACCGCGAGCGAAGCACTGTATCCATTGGATTCCCTTTCGACTCGGGGCGGGATGCCCAGACGTGTGCAGAGCTTTGCGATGCCCGCGTCCTTGCGGAACGAGATGAAGTGAAGGCCCGCCACGCCGGGCTGGGCCAGCGCGTGCGACGCCTGCTCGTGGGCAATCTCAAAGCACTCGGCCTCGGCGTCGGCGGCGCGCTCGACGCGCTCGACGTATTCGGGCGGGACGTCGATGCCGGGGACCTTCGTGGCGACGAAGCGCATGCCCCCGACCGTGCGCAGGATGCAGATCGAGGGGATCATCGCGAGGTGCCGGCTGAGACCGCTGTCGTGTGCGTCGCGCATGAATCGCTCGAGCAACTCGGGCCGGTAGCAGGGCTGAAGCTGCAGGAAGCGCGCGCCGGCCTGGGCCTTCTTGGCCGCCCGCCGCACCCTGTACTCGAACGGAGGCGCGCCCGGGTTCTCAACGGCGCCGACGAGAAAGTGCGGCGGCGGCCCGGTGGTGCGGCCGGACAGGTATTGGCCGGATTCGAGCACTCGCGTCAGCGCGATCAGCTGCGGCCCGTCGAGGTCGAACACACGGCGTGCCTCGGGCTCGTCGCCGGCGGTCACGTCGTCGCCGGTCAAACAGCAGATGTTCTGCACGCCATGCATCGCCGCGCCCATCAGCTCCGACTCGAGCGCGAGCCGGTTGCGGTCGCGGCAGGTGAGCTGCATCACCGGCTCGACGCCGGCCTGGATCATTCCGATCGAGACCGCCAGCGGTGAGGTGTGCGCGTGTGCGGACGGGTTGTCGGTCGCGTTGAACGCGTCCACGTACGCCTTCATCGGCGCCAGTTGGCGCATGATCTCGGCGTGGCCGCCGCCGTCGATCACCGGCAGCTCGGCGGTGACCACGAACTCCCCCGCGTCGAGCTTTCGCTCAAGATTCGACATCCGCGACCGCCGTCCACCCGGCCGGGGTCTGCTTATCGCGGCCGGTGACCAGGTTGATCCACGACGAGGTGCCCTTGAGGCTGTTGTCGACGGGCGGGCGAAGATCGTCGATGTGGTGGCGCCACACCGGCAGCTCCTCCGAACGCTCGTACGCCTGCAGCCATACGCAGCGCATCTCGGGCTTCACCTCGCAATGGCCATTCGCCCGCACCCCGCCGCACGGCCCGTTGCGCAAGGTCTTGGGGCACGTCATCGGGCATGTCAGCCCGGTCGAGTGCAGCACGCACTGACCGCACATCTGACAGTCCCAGATCGGGCCTTTGATCGCGTGCTCGGCCGCGGCGACGATCCGGGCCGCGCGGTTCACGCCGGTACCTTCTCCCGGCGCAGCTCGATCAGTTCCTTGGCCTTCTTGACCGCCGAGGATGCGTCGGCGGAGTAGCCGTCCGCCCCGACTGCGTCCGCGTACTCCTGGGTGACCGGAGCCCCGCCCACCATCACGATCACGTCGTCGCGGATGCCCGCCTTCTCCAGCGCGTTGATGTTGGCCTTGAACATCGGCATGGTCGTCGTCAGGAACGCCGAGAAACCGACGATGTCCGGCTTGTGCTCCTCGATCTGCTCGATGAACTTCTCGGGCGCCACGTTGACGCCGAGGTCGATCACGGTGAAGCCGGCGCCCTCGAGCATGATGTTGCAGAGGTTCTTGCCGATGTCGTGGACGTCGCCCTTGACGGTCCCCATCAGGAACGTGCCGACCGTGGCGATACCCGTCTCGGCCAGCAGCGGGCGCAGGATGTCCAGCGCGCCCTGCATCGCGCGCGCTGCGATCAGCATCTCGGGCACGAAGTAGTCGCCGCGCTCAAACCGCGCCCCGACCTCCTCCAGCGACGGGATCAGCGCGTCGTAGAGCATCCGCTCGGGCTCCAGCCCCTGCTCGAGGCCGTCGTTGACGCCGTCGCGGACGGCGGGCGCGTTGCCCACGAGCGTCTCCTCGTAGAGCAGTTGCAGGATCTCTTCGTGCGTCATGCAGCCTCTCCTTGCTCGCTGTGGCCGAGACGCCGCTCGAGCGAGTGCGCCTCTTCGATCAGAACGGTCTCGAGCTCACGGATCCGCCGCGGCGTCATCCGCAGCGTCGGCCCGGAGATGCTCAACGCGGCGACCACGTCGCCGCCCGCGCCGCGGACCGGCGCCGCGACCGCGGCCAGTCCCGTCTCGAGCTCGTCGACGGTCGTCGCAAAACCCTGGCGACGCACCGCCTCGAGCTCAGCCTCGAGCTGCGCCGGATCGGTGATCGTCTTTGGCGTGTAGCGGTGCAGCGGCGGCTCCTGGAGCGTCGCACGGCCGAACGCGAGCAGCACCTTGCCATTTGCCGTGGCGTGGTATTCGACCCGGCGCCCCAGCCACTGGCCGACGCCGAGGAAATGTCGGCTCTCTACCTGGGCGACGTGCTCGACGCCGTCGGGGCCGGCGACCGCGAGGTTGATCGTCTCGCCGCTCGCCTCGCCCAGTGCCTCCAGCGACGCACGCGACATCTCGACCACGTTGCGCTCCAGCAGGCCCCGCTCGGCCACGCGCAGAATTGCCGGCCCGGGACGCAGCCGTCCTCGGGGCCCATCCTGTTCGACCAGGCCGCGCCGCTCGAGCGCGGTGATCAGCCGCGACGCCGTGCTCTTCGGGATGCCGCTCGCCGACGCCAGCTCTGACAGCGCGATCGGCTGCTTGCTCTCGAGCACACGGACCAGCAGCTCAGCGCCTCGATCGACCGCAGCGACCCCGTGGGCCTGCGTCCGAGGACCGTTGTCCTTCGCCCGTCCCCGTGCTTGGAACTCTTGTTCCACGCTTATATAGTACGGGCCTCGGGCGCCAGGTCAAGACAAACGCGAGGAGCCGATCTTGTTCGTCAACGCGATGCCCCGTTACGAGATCCTCAGCGAGGATGCGATGGCCACGCTGGACCGTGGCTGGCGACGGATCGTCGCCGAGCTGGGAATCGAGTTCCTGCTGCCGGAGGCCGTCGAGTTGCTTCGTGGCGCGGGCCAGATCGTCGAGGACGAGAACCGGGTGCGGTTTGACCCGGAGTTCATCCTCGAGCAGGTCGCCAAGGCGCCCCGCGAGTTCGACCTGCAGGCGCGCAACCCCGACCACGTCGCGCACATCGGCGGCGACCACATGGTGTTCGCCCCCGTCTACGGTTGCCCGTTCATCCGCGAAGGCGACGTGCGCCGCGACGCCAAGATGGCCGATTTCGAGAACCTCGTGCGGCTCGCCCAGACGTTCCCCGAGCTCGACTCACCGGGCGGCACGATCTGCGAGCCCGAGGACAGGCCGTTGGACTCGCGCCACCTCGACATGGTGTTCGCTTTGCAGACGCTGTCCGACAAGCCGTACATGGGCTCGGTCACCTCAGGACCAAACGCGGCCGACACGATCCGCATGGGCGAGATCCTGTACGGCGGCCGCGAGGCGATCGAGCGCACACCGGCGTCGATCTCGCTGATCAACGTCAACTCCCCCCTGCGCTACGACGACCGCATGCTCGCGGCGATGTTCGAGTACTGCAAGGCCAACCAGGCGGTCGTGATCACGCCGTTTCTGCTGATGGGCGCGATGTCCCCGGTGTCGCTTCCGGCCACGCTCGTCCAGCAGATGGCAGAGGCGCTGGCCGGGATCGCGCTCGCCCAGCTGGTCCGGCCGGGATGCCCTGTGGTGTTCGGGTCGTTTCTGTCCAACACCGACATGCAGTCGGGCTCGCCGTCGTTCGGCACGCCGGAGTCGGGCATCGGCGTGCTGTGCACGGGCCAGATCGCGCGGCACTTCGGGCTGCCGTTCCGCGCCGGCGGCGCGCTCAACGCGTCGCAGACCGTCGACGCCCAGGCGGCGTACGAGTCGTTGATGACGTTCCTGCCGACGTTCCTCGCGGGCACGAACTTCGTGATGCACTCGGCGGGGTGGCTGGAGGGCGGGCTGGTCTCCTGCTATGAGAAGTTCATCGTCGACGTCGAGTTGCTGCGCGAGCTTCGCTACGAGTTCCAGCCGCTCGAGATCGACGACGCGTCGCTGGCGTTCGACGCGCACGAGGAGGTCGGCGCCGGCGGCCACTTCCTCGGGGCTGCGCACACGCTCGAGCGCTTCCGCGAGTGCTTCTACCGGCCGCTGCTGTCCTCGACCGAGAACTTCGACCGCTGGACCAAGCGCGGTGCGCGCGATACGACCGCTAGGGCCGGCGAGATCTGGCGCGCGACGCTCGAGTCATACGAGCAGCCGCCGCTCGACGACGCGATCCGCCAGGAGCTCGAGGAGTTCGTGGTCCGCCGCCGCACCGAGCTCGGCGATTAGAACGGGAGGCTCTCAGGCGGCCCGGGCTGCCACTTCGCAAACGGGGCGTACGCCTCGAACGACTCCCGCGTCTCGGTCTCCACCCCTGCCCCGCGCCGCAGCGCAACCTCGTCGCGCGGGTAGACGGCGCTGCCCCGGTGCTCGCGCGCCCCGGCCATGAAGATCACGCATGGCCCGTCGCCGGCACCGACGAAGATGTGTTCGGTCCCGGCCGGGCAGTGCACGAAGTCCCAGGCGTTAAGCCGCCGCTCCTCCCCCTCGACGATCAGGATGCACTCGCCTGACAGCACGAGGAAGTCCTCCTGGTCGTCCTCGCGGTGGTACATCCCGTTTGGCTGGCCCGGCTGCAGCACCGCAACCGTGTAGCCGACTTGCGTGAACGGCACAGCATCTCCCTCGAAGATGCACGCCGCGCCGAAGTCGTCGTTGGTGACCCACGCCGCGTCGCGCAGGTTGACCGCAAACCACCCCTCGGTCGCGGCCGACGTCCCGTACTGCGTCCGCTCCAGCCGAGCCTCAGCCATTGACCGAGAAGCTCGAGTCGGGGTTGATCTCCCGAAGCCGCGAGTAGAACCCGGCGTCGAGATCGTGCCCGGTGTACACGGTCTTGACCTTGACCGGATCGTGGTCGTGGTCGTGGCCGCCCTCGACGCGCTCGATCAGCTCCGCCATCAGGTGGCCCACAACCGGTGCGTTCTTGAACTGATTGCCACTGGTTCCGATCGCCATGTAGAAGCCGTCGAGGTCGGAGCGGTCGTAGATCGGGATCCAGTCGTCAGAAACGTCGTAGAGGTCGACGATGCCCTTGCGCTCATGCGGTATCCGCAGGGTCGGGATCCGGCGCGCGAGCCGGTAGACCTGCGCCTCCCACTGGGCCTCGGTGACGTTGCGGTTGTAGCTGTCCGGGTCCTCGACCCACAGGCGCGGGTCGCATTCGGGATCCTCCGAGCCGATCAGAATGTGGTTGCCCGACTCCGGGCGGAAGTAGATCCCGGTGTCCCCGTCGGACGTGTGAAACCCGTCGGCCTCGAAGTCGAAGTCAGGCGGCGCGGGGACGTGGTGGACCTCGTGGCGCAACGGCCGGGTCTTGACGTTCATCGTCTGCTCGACGCCGGCCATGCGGTTGATCACGAACGAGTGCGGTCCTGCGACGTTGACCATGACCGGAGCGTCGATCTGGTGCCCCGTGGTCAGCGTGACACCGCGCACCCGGCCGTCGGCCCGGCGGATCTCGCCGACCTCGGCCTTGAACAGGAAGCTGCCGCCGCGGACCTCGGCCGCGCGCTGCAGGTTGTGGGTGGCGAGCTGGGGATCGTTGACGTAGCCCGAGCCGGGCGTGTAGATCGCGCCGTCAAGCTCGCCATCGGGTTGGTCCCAAAAGTGCGGATCGCTGGGCCGCTTGGGCGGCCAGAACGCGCCGGTGTCGTAGATCGGGATCCGCCGGCGCAGCTCGGCGTTGTCCCACAGCTCGTGCTCGACGCCCAGATCGCGGTAGTGGCCCAGCACTTTCTCGTGGTGACCGGTGCCGCTGCCGAGCAGCACCGTGCCCGACTGCATGTACTTGGCAAGCCCTGACTCGTCGTCACCCCCGACGTACTGCGGCCAGTCCTGCCAGTAGAAGAATCCCTCGTACGCCATCGCCACACCCTCGCGCGAGGAGTAGTGGGCGCGCACGATCGAGCAGGAGTTGCTCGTCGGCCCGTAACCCGCGGCCGGGAGCTTGTCGACGTTCAGCGTGCGGTATCCGCGCTTGCAGAGCTCAAAGGCGATCGAGGCTCCGATCACCCCCGCCCCGATGATGATCGCGTCGAATTCTTCGGACATGCCCCTCCTCACCGCGGACTGGACGGCGCTGCTGACGCCGGGTTAGACTAAGTAGTCTATGACTCATATATCAGGCGTGTGGGATCGCCGATCGAGTCGTATCGAGAGGGGCGAATCGTGACCACGCAGCAGGCCGGTGCCCCACGGGAGCTGCTCGCCGACCGCGCGTACGTCCAGTTGCGCGATCTGATCATCACGCTGCGGATCCGGCCGGGTGACCCGATCGATGAGGACCGCCTCGGCGACGCGCTGCAGATGGGCCGCACACCGGTGCGCGAGGCGGTCAAGCGCCTCGCCCTCGAGAACCTGGTGACCGTGTTCCCGCGACGTGGCACGTTCGCGTCGGACATCAACATCACGGACCTCACGCACATCTCCGAGGTGCGGGTCGTGCTCGAGGCGCACGCCGCGTATCGCGCGGCCGAGCGGATCACCGACGCGCAGCGCGTCGAGCTGGCCGAGCTGCTCGACGAGCTGTCGCGCAGCCAGGGGTCGGACGACGGCGAGGCGCTGATCGCGCTCGACGCGCGCGTGCACCGCTTCATCCACCGCTGCACCGGCAACCCATACCTCGAAGCGACGCTGGGCCGCTACTTCAACCTCTCGCTTCGCATCTGGCACCTCGTGATCGACCGCCTCCCGCACTTGTTCGCGCGCGTGCACGAGCACGACGACGTGCTGCACGCGATCGCCGACGGAGACGCGATCCGGGCGAGCGAGATCCTCGTCGAGCACATCACGACGTTCGAGCGCGAGATCAGGACCGTGCTCTAGTAAGCACGACGGTCTGCAGCTCGGTGAACGAGTGCATCACGTGCGCGCCGCCGACGCGGCCGATGCCGCTGTCGGACCCTGCGCGCCCACCGAACGGAAGGTGAGCCTCCCAGTAGTTGCTGGACTCGTTGATGTTGACCCAGCCGGTGCGGACGCGGTCGGCGAACTCCAATCCATCGTTCAGGTCGGCGGTGAAGATCGCGGCGAGCAGTCCGTACGGGGACGCGTTCGCAAGCGAGATCGCCTGCTCCAGCGAATCGATCGAGACGACCGGAGCGATCGGGCCGAACGTCTCCTCGACCGCCACGCGCGAATCGGGCGGGACGTCTGAGAGCACGGTCGGCTCCCAGTACAGCGAGGTCGGGAACCCGCTCGCCCGCGCGCCGCCGGTGACCACGCTGGCGCCGCGCTCCACCGCGTCGCCGACGTGCTCGTCCATCTTCTGCGCCACCGGCTCGTTGTTCACCGGTCCCATCGTCGTTGCATCGTCGAACGGGTCGCCGAGCAGGATCCGTTCGGTGACCCGCCGCGCCAGCAGTTCGACGTACTCGTCGCGCACCGCGCGATGCACCAGCAGCCGCTCGCCCGCGGTGCAGCTCTGGCCGGCGCACAGGTAGCAGGCGGTCAGCGTCGCGTCGACGGCAGCTTCGAGGTCGGCGTCGTCCATCACCACCAACGGCCCGTTGCCGCCCATCTCAAGCAGCGCGGCCTTGCCGGCCGCGGCCTGCCCGACGAGCCTGCCGGTGGCGGTCGAGCCGATGAAAGCGATTCCGTTGGTGCCCGGGTTGCGCGCGATCTCGTCGCCGACGACGGGCCCGGGACCGGTCACCAGGTTGAACACGCCCGGCGGCAGGTCGGCGTCGGCGATGCAGCGCGCGAGCGCGACCGCGCACACCGCGGTCGAGGGCGCGGGCGTCCAGACCACGGCGTTGCCGCACGCGAGCGCGGGCGCCACGAGCTCGGCCGGCATCGTGTACGGCCAGTTCCACGGGCTGATCACGCCGACCACACCCCGAGGGCGCCTAACCAGGAACACGCGCTTGCCGGGCGAGAACGAGTTCGGCAGCTCGCCGCCCAGGCGCTTTGCGTCCTCGGCCGCCATGTGCCAGTACTCGACGAGCTCGTCAACCTCGTCGTATGCCTCGGCGCGCAGCGGCTTGCCCTGATCGACCGTCAACGTGCGGGCGAGCTGATCGCGGCGGGACTCGATGACCTCCGCGACCGCCCCCATCTTTCCGGCGCGCTCGAACGCGGTCAGCCGCGCCCATCCGTCCGCGGCTTCGCGCGCCGCGGCAATCGCGTGCCGGGCGTCGTCGCGATCACCCTGCGGCACTGTCCCGATCACCTCGCCGGTGGCTGGGCTGGTCGCCTCGAACGTCTCGCCGGTGGCGCTGGCGCGCCACTCTCCGCCGACGAACATCTGCTGCTCGGTGGTGGTCGCCATTGCCCCGTCCCTCCTCGCCGGGGTCGCGAGGAAGCTCCGGCCCCGATCGCGTTGACTTTGGTCAGACAACTGATATATAACAGCGCGATCAGGATGGGGTCAATGGCTTCAGGAGAGGGTCCGCGGCCGCTGCCGCGCATGTGACCGTGGTATTTCGTCAAGGCGCGCGTCTACGCGCGACCGGGGAGGTTGATTGATGGCAACCGTAGAGGCGCCGAAGGCAGCGTCTTCGGACGACAGCAACGAGCTTGCGAGCTTCGGCTACAAGCAGGAGCTGGATCGTTCTCTGGGCAGCTTCTCGTCGTTCGCGGCGGGGTTCAGCTACATCTCGATCCTGACCGGCGTCACCGCGCTGTTCTCGTTCGGCTACCTCAACGCCGGACCCGGCGTGTGGTGGACGTGGCCAGTGGTCGTCGGCGGGCAGATCCTGGTGGCGCTGTGCTTCATGGAGCTGGCGGCGCAGTATCCGATCGCCGGCTCGGTCTATCAGTGGTCAAAGCAGCTCTCCAGCGGCTACACGTCGTGGATGACCGGCTGGATCTACATCGTCGGCGCGATCGTCACGATCGCCGCCGTCGCCGTCGACTGGCAAGTTGTGCTGCCCCAGATCACTACCAAGCTTCAATTCTTCGGCTCAAACGCCGACGCGGGGACCTTCCTGACCAAGGGCGGCGCCCAGAACGCGCTGCTGCTCGGTGCGATCCTGGTCGTGATCACGACGTCGATCAACATGGCCGGGGTCAAGCTGATGGCGCGCATCAACAACGTCGGCGTCGCCGCTGAGCTGATCGGCTCGTCGCTGCTGATCATCCTGCTGCTGTTTCACCTGCATCAGCCGCCGTCGGTCATCGCCCACACCCACGGCTACGGCGCCGGCCACCAGTGGGGCTACTTCGGAGCGCTGCTGATCGGCGGTCTCTTGAGCGCGTACGTGATGTACGGCTTCGACACGGCCGGGACGCTCGCCGAGGAGACCAACAACCCGCGCAAGCACGCTCCGCCGGCGATCATCCGCGCGATCGCGGCCGCCGCCACGATCGGCGGCCTGGTGATCCTGCTGGGGATCATGTCCAACAAGAACATCGCCGACAAGAACATCGGGCTGCTCGGGCTGCCGTACGTGATCAAGAACGCGTTCGGTAATACGACGGGCAACGTGTTCCTCGCGGACACCGCGCTTGCGATCTTCGTCTGCTGCCTGGCGGTTCAGGCCGCGACGATCCGGATGCTTTTCTCGATGGCGCGTGACAACCGCCTGCCGTTCGGCTCCTCGGTTGCGCGCGTCTCGGGACATCGCAAGGTCCCGATCGTTCCGGCGCTCGTGACCGGGATCCTGTCGCTGGTGCTGATGGGGATCAACGTCGGCAACCAGAACGCGTTCCTCGTGATCACCTCGATCGCGATCATCATGTTCTACATCGCGTACCTCGGGGTGACCGCGCCGATGCTGGTGCGGCGCCTACGCGGCGACTGGCCCAGGCCTGATCATGGGCCGTACTTCTCGCTCGGGCGCTGGGGCCTGCCGGTCAACATCGCGGCGGTGGCGTACGGCACGCTCGTAATGATCAACATCGCCTGGCCGCGCAACTCGGTCTACAACGCGCTGGGCACGCCGCACTGGTACTGGCAGTGGTCGCCGGTCCTGTTCATCGGCCTCGTCGTGATCGTCGGCTCGATCTACTACTTCGCGGTTCAGGCCAAGAAGCCGCCCGAGGTGCTGGCCGAGCACAGGGCGGACGTCCCGGCCATCGCGACTCCGGTTCTAGGCGACGTCGCGCCATGATCGACGCCGGCGAATTCGACTATGTGATCGCCGGCGGTGGCACGGCCGGATGCGTCGTCGCCGCCCGGCTGTCGGAAGACCCGAACGTCACCGTGTGCCTGCTGGAGGCGGGCCCCTCCGACGTCAACGACGGCGCAATTCTGCGTCTCGAGGACTGGATGTACCTGCTCGACTCCGGCTACGACTGGGACTATCTGGTCGAGCCGCAGGAGAAGGGCAACAGCTTCCTGCGCCACGCTCGGGCAAAGGTGCTCGGGGGCTGCTCGTCTCACAACTCCTGCATCGCGTTCTGGACGCCCAAGGAGGACCTGGATGAGTGGGCGGCGATGGGCTGCGAGGGCTGGAGCGCGGCCGACTGCTGGCCGCTGATCAAGCGGCTTGAGACAAACGACGGTCCCGGCGACCACCACGGACGTGACGGCCCGGTCAACATTCGCACTGTGCCGCCGGACGATCCCTGCGGCGTGGCGATGCTCGAGGCCGCCGCGCAGGCGGGGCTTGCGACGTCCCGCTACAACGAGGGCTACACGGTCACCAACGGCGCCGGCTGGTTCCAGATCAACTCGGCGGCCGACAACACCCGCATGTCCTCGTCGCATGCGTACCTGCACCCCGTGATGGGCGGCCGGCCAAACCTCGAGGTCCGGACCCACTGCTGGGTCAAGCGGGTGGCGATCGACGACGGCCGAGCGACCGCCGTCGAGTACCTGACCCCGGATCTGCTGACCCAGGCCTCGGTGCGTGCGCGGCGCGAGGTGATCCTGTCCGCGGGCGCGATCGACACGCCCAAGCTGCTGATGCTGTCGGGCGTCGGCCCCGCCGAGCACCTCCACGAGTTCGGAATCCAGACGCTCGTCAACTCGCCCGGCGTGGGCGCCAACCTCGACGACCACGTCGAGGGCATCGTCCAGTGGGACTCCAAGAAGCCGATGGTGCGCCACTCCACGCAGTGGTGGGAGATCGGCCTGTTTGCGACCTCGGAGGAGGGCCTGGACCGCCCTGACCTGATGATGCACTACGGATCCGTCCCGTTCGACATGAACACGGCGCGCTGGGGCTATCCGACCACCGAGAACGGGTTCTGCCTGACCCCGAACGTATGCCGCGGCCGGTCGCGCGGAACCGTGCGCCTGCGCTCGTCCGACTACCGCGATCGCGCGCGAGTGGATCCGCGCTACTTCACCGATCCCGACGGGCACGACGAGCGGGTGATGGCGTTCGGCATGCGGCTGGCGCGCAAGATCGTCTCGCAGTCGGCGATGGCCGAGTGGGCCGGAGCGGAGCTCGCTCCGGGTCCCGACGCCCAGACCGACGACGAGCTGATCGACTACATGCACAAGACGCACAACACCGTCTACCACCCGGCGTGCACCGCTCACATGGGACCGGACTCTGACCCGACGGCGGTCGTCGACCCGCGCCTTCGCGTGCGTGGCGTGCGCGCTCTGCGCATCGCCGACGGATCCATCCTGCCGTTCCTCCCCGCGATCAACCCGTGCATCACGACGATGATGGTCGGCGAGAAGTGCGCAGACATGCTCAAGAAGGACGCCCGGGAGGGAGCGCAGGCCGTCGCCCCGCCGGCGGTGGCTTGAGCGCAACTCACGCCGCGCCGCCCGAGATAGTCCGCTTCCTGCTGGACCACCCGCCGTTTGACGCGCTCGGCGCAGAGCGGGTCCAGGGCGTCGCCGACACCGTTGAGATCGAGGAGCACCCGGCCGGGACGACGATCATCAGCCAGGGCGCCGGCCCGGTGGAGTACCTGCGGGTCGTGCGCGGCGGGACGATCGAGATCATCTTCGACGGGGCCGTGCTCGACCTGCTCGGGGAGGGTGAGCTGTTCGGTCACGCCTCGATGCTTTCCGGCCTGCCAACCGGCTTCGAGGCCCGGGCGGCGGAGGACGTCACCTGCTACCGGATCGACGCCGAGGTGGCACGGAGCCTCCTGTCGGATCCGGCCGGCCTGCGGTTCGTCGCGCGCTCGCTGCTCGAGCGACCCAGCGGGGCCGCCGCCGCCGACATCGAAGCGCGCGACCCGACGCACGAACCGGTCGGCGCACTGTTACGCGCACCACCGGTCGTGTGCGGTCCGCAGACGCCGATCCGCGAGGTGGTCGAAGGCATGAACGCTGGCGGCGCCACCTGCGCAGTCGTCGATGTGGGCGACGGCACGCTGGGCATCGTGACCGATCGCGACCTGCGAACCCGGGTCCTGGCAGCCGGTCTTGGCGGCGACGCACCCGCCTCGGCGGCGATGTCGGCGCCCGCGTACACCTGCCGCCCCGACCGGCTTGGAGGAGACATCCTGGTCGAGATGCTGGACCGCGGCTTTCGCCATTTCCCAGTTGTGTCGGCGACGGGAAAGATCGTCGGCGTGATCGAGGACCTCGACTTGGTCGCCGCGCACGCCCGGTCGTCGTTCTTCCTTCGCCAGCGCATCGGCGGCGCCCAGACGATCGAGGAGCTCATCGCTGCCGCGCGCGAGCTGGTGCCCATGGTGATAGCGATGCACGACGCTCGTGTCGCCGCCACGAACAGCATGGCCGTCTACTCGGTCGTCGTCGACGCGCTCACCCGCCGGGTGCTCGAGCTCGAGGTCCGCGCGGGCGAGGAACCCGTCTGGTCCTTCGCCTGGCTGGCGCTCGGCAGCCAGGGGCGCCGCGAGATGGTTCCCTCATCGGACGTCGACACGGCGGTCGTCTGGTTCGGAGACGACGACGAGGCGGCGGTCCGCCCCCGCCTGCAATCGCTCGCAGCCAGGGCGGTCGCCGATCTGGAAGGGTGTGGAATGCAACCCGACCCGCACGGGGCGACCGCGTCCAACCCGGCGTTCGTGCGCTCGGTGGCCTCCTGGCAGCACGCAGCCCGCAGCTGGATCGCGGACCCGACGCAGGAGAAGGCGCTGATCCTTGCCTCCGTGCTCGTCGACAGCCGTCCGGTCTGGGGCGTGCACACCGGCACGCCGGTCGCGGACACATTCCGCCTGGACGAGCGCAGCTCGGCGCTGCTGCGGATGCTCGCGCGCTTTGCGCTTTCCCACCGCCCGCCCACCGGCTTCCTGCGGGGGCTCGTTGTGGAGCACGGCGGTGAGCACCGCGGCCGCCTCGACCTCAAGCACGGCGGCGTGCTCCCGATCGTCGACCTGGCACGATGGGCCGGGATGGCGGCCCGCGTGACCAGCGCATCCACGATCGAGCGGCTGCGCGCCGCCGGCACCGCCGGCACGCTGCCGGCATCGGACGCGCAGACGCTGGAGGACGCGTTCGAGCTGATCGCCTCGCTGCGCATGCAGCATCAGGTGCGCCAGCTCCGCGCTGGCGAGCCCCCCGATGACTACGTCGATCCTGCGGAGCTCAGCGGGCTCACGCGCAGCCACCTGAAGGAAGCGTTCCGGGCGGTGGCATCCGTTCAGAAGCGCGTCGCCGCGGATCTGAAAGCCGGCACGCTGTGAAAGGCGACTGGCGCGACTGGCGGCCGGCGATCTGGCTGACGATGTTGGGGATCGCGGTCGCGCTGCTCGTGACTCCCTTCTACGTGAGCGCGCTGCTGTTCGGCGCGGCGATCGGAGCAGCGATTCGGATCCGGCAGCGGCGGCGCTCGCAGCGATAATGCTCCGATGACGGCGATCCTCCCTGACATTGTCGACGAGGCCCGCCGGGTGCTCGACGCGGCAGAGCGTCAGGGCACAACGCTCGCGCTGCTGGGAGGGATCGCGGTTCGACTGCACGCCTCCGAGATCCCGCCGTCACTCGACCGGGAGTACAAGGACATCGACTTCGCGGTTCCCAAGGGCGGCGGCCGGCCGGCGGCCGACCTCCTGGAGGCGCTCGACTACGACCCCTCGAGGGAGTTCAACGCGCTGCAAGGCCGCGAGCGCCTGCTGTTCCTCGATCCCGAGCACGGCCGCCAGGTCGACGTGTTCGTCGGCTCGTTCCGGATGTGCCACGAGGTCTCGTTCAACGGCCGCCTCAGCCCCGGGCAGCAGACGGTTCCACTCGCGGAGCTGGTGCTCACAAAGCTGCAGATCATCGAGCTGAACGAGAAGGACGTGCGCGACACGATCCTCCTGTTCTACGGCCACGACGTGTCAGACCATGACGACGAGTCGATCAACGGCGAGCGCATCGCCGAGCTCTGCGCGGGCGACTGGGGGCTGTGGCGCACACTCACACAGAACCTCGAGCGCTGCCGCGAGCACCTCGGCGACTACGCACTGCCTGATCAGGACGCCCAGCTCGTCTCGGGCAGGGTGACGGCGCTGCTCAGGATGATCGAAGACAAGCCCAAGAGCCGTGGCTGGAGGCTCCGCGCGAGAGTGGGCGAGCGCAAGCGCTGGTACGAGCTGCCCGACGAGGTCGCCTAGCGCGGATCGGCGCGAAGCGTCCGGCAGGATGCGCATGATTCAGGCGTGAGCTGGCGATCGACCAGAGCCGCCTGGGACGCCGAGCAGCCGAATCGACAGGTCGCCGTCATCGATCTCGGATCGAACTCGTGGCGGCTGGTCGTGTTCACGTATGCGCCGGACTCCTGGTGGAAGCGGACCGACGAGCTCTACGAGACGGTGCGAATCGGCGCCGGGCTCGGCGCCACCGGGCGACTGGCCGATGATGCGATCCAGCGGGGCCTCGAGACGCTTGGGGTGTTCGCGCGCTTCTGCGCCGCCAACGAGATCGCTACCGACGAGGTGCACGCGGTCGCCACCAGCGCGATCCGCGATGCGGAGAACGGCCTCGAGTTCGTTGGAGCCGCCGAGCAGGCCACCGGGCTGAAGATCGAAGTGCTGCCGTCGGAGGAGGAGGCCCGGTTCGGGTACATCGCCGCCGTGAACACGTCGACCATGACCGACGGAGCGGTGCTCGAGATCGGCGGCGGCAGCATGCAGCTCATCGAGGTCGCATCCAGGCGCGCCAAGCAGCTGACGTCGTTCCAGTTGGGCGCGGTCCGGATCACCGAGCAGTTCCTCGCCGACGACGGCCCCGCCAAGAAGAAAGATCTGCAACGCGTCCGGGCGCACGTCCGCGAGACGCTCGCCGAACTGCCGTGGCTGGCCGACAGCGGTGGTCGCCTGGTGGGAATCGGCGGCGCGGTGCGAAACCTCGCCTCGGCCGCCCTGCACGAGCACGATGAGATCGACATCGGAGTCCAGGGATTCGTGATCAGCCGCAAGACGCTCGGCGACCTGGTCTCCACGCTCGCGTCGCTGCCGCCGTCCGAACGAGGAAGCGTGCCGGGCATCAAGCCCGGCCGCGGCGACATCATCCTCGCCTCGGCGCTGACGATCGAGACCGTGCTGGAGATAGGCGACTTCGCGGGCATCGAGGTCACCGAGGCCAGCCTTCGCGACGGCGTGTTCCTCGCGCGCGAGCTGCTGGCAGGAGAAGAGCCGCTGTTCGACGACGTCCGCGCGGCGGCGGTACGCAACCTCGCCATCCAATACGAGTCCGACCTCGCCCACGTCGCGCACGTCGCCGAGCTCTCGCTCGAGATGTTCGACTCGCTGGTCGATGGCGGCCACTTTAAGCCCAAGGGCGGTGAGCGCGAGTTGCTCTGGGCAGCGGGGATGCTGCACGACGTCGGCATGACGATCTCCTACGACGACCACCACAAGCATTCGTACTACCTGATCATCAGCGCGGAGCTGCCCGGCTTCGATCCCCGCGAGCGCGCGCTGATCGCTCAGATCTGCCGCTATCACCGCAAGGGCACCCCGAAGCTCGGCGAGATCGCCTCGCTGGCCGATGATGGCGACGACGAGCTACTCGAGCGCTGCGCGGTGATCCTGCGGCTGGCGGAGCACCTCGAGCGGGGCCGCGACCAGTCGGTCAGCGCCGCGGAGCTGCGAGGCAACGGCGACGGCGTCGACCTTCACCTCAAGGCAGCCGGCGACCTGACGCTCCCGCGGTGGAGCGTCGAGCGCTATGGCGACGGCGAGATCTTCCAGCGCGTGTTCGGGCGCCGGCTTCTGATCGGGTAGACCGAACCGGCGCATCCCTCCCGAAATCGGTCTAACGTAGGTACCGCGGATGAGGAGGTGCCTGCTTGTACTCGTTGCGACGTTCGTCGTCGCGTCAGTCGCGTCCCCGGCGCAGGCGGCGCCGATCACCAGCGTGTTCGCCGGCCAGACGATGAGCGGCAACCCGATCCCGTGCACCGCCCAGTCCGATGGCGTACGCGTGTGTCACGGAACCGACAACGGCGGCGGCTCGGCCGATCTGCGCCTGAAGGCCTTCGACGGATCGCCGCTCGAGGTATGGATCATCCTCCCGCCGGCTCCGGGCTCGGGTAGCGACGGCCACTACCCGTTTGTCGTGCAGAGCCACGGCTGGGGCGACCCACCCCTCGGCCCCGACGACACGCAGTTCTACGGACCGACCGCTGACACGTGGGCAAAGCGCGGGTACGCGGTGATGCAGCTGGCAGCTCGCGGCTGGGGCGACTCATGCGGCACGCCCGCCTCACGGGCGGCCGCCCCCGCCGCATGTCTGAACGGCTACATCCGGCTCGACGACGAGCGCTACGAGGTCCGCGACATCCAGTACGAGACGGGCCTGCTCGTCGACGACGGCGTGGTCGACCCGAACCGCATCGGCGCCACCGGCGAGTCCTACGGTGGCGGCGTCTCGCTCGAGCTGGCCACGCTGAAGACCCGGGTCATGAACGCCGACGGCACGCTGAGCCCGTGGCGAACCCCGACGGGCAGAGCGCTGCACCTGGCGGCGGCCGCGCCCGTGATCCCGTGGAGCGACCTTGCCTACTCGCTGATGCCGAACGGACGTACGCTCGACTACCGGATCACCGGGCCCACCGACGATCTGAGCCCGATCGGGGTCGAGAAGCAGTCGTTTAACTCGGGCCTGTTCGCGCTCGGCGCCGCCGAGGGCTACTACAGCGCCACCGACCAGCAGGCCGACCTGCCGGCCTGGTTTGCACTGATCAACGCCGGTGAACCGTACGACACCAGTCCCGAGGCGCAGTTCATCACCACCCAGATCGCCCGCTTCCACTCCGCCTACTACCTGCTGGACGGCGCCTACGGAACCGCCAAGGCGGCGCCGGCGCCGCTGCTGATCGCAAACGGCTTCACCGACGACCTGTTCCCGGTCGAGGAGGCCGTCCGCTACTACAACCTCGAGCGCGCGCTCTATCCGGCCGACCCGATCGCGCTCGTGGACGGCGACTTCGGCCACCAGCGGGCGCAGAACAAGCCCGGCGACAAGGCGCTGCTCTCGAGCCGGATCCAGCAGATGTTCGACTACTACGTCAAGGGCGCCGGCGCGCAGCCCCAGCTCGGTGCGACGGCGACGATCGAGACGTGCCCGTCGACAGCCCGTTCCGGCGGACCGTTCAGCGCATCCACATGGGCTGCCCTGCATCCCGGCGAGGTCGACTTCAGCTCGCCGGCGAGCCAGACGATTCTGTCGGCCGCGGGCAACCCTGCGATCTCTCGCGCGATCGATCCGATCGCGGGCGACGGCGCCTGCGCGTCCGTGTCGGCAACCGACCAGGGGCCCGGCGTCGCCACATACCGCCTGCCCGCCGCAACGGGGCACGGCTACACGCTGTTGGGATCCCCGACCGTCGTCGCCACTCTAAGCGTCACCGGCGAGTTCGGAGAGATCGCAGCTCGCCTGTGGGACGTCGACCCCGCGACCAACACCGAGACGCTTGTGGCCCGCGGGGTTTATCGGGTCGATTCGGGCGGCCGCCAGGTCTTCCAGCTGCACCCGGGCGCGTGGCATTTCGCTGCCGGTCACATCCCGAAGCTCGAGCTGCTGGGCCAGGACGCGCCCTACGCGCGGGCGTCCAACGGCCAGTTCTCGATCGCGGTCAGCGGCCTGCAGCTGCGACTGCCCGTGCATGATGCGCCGGGCAGCTCGCCGGCGGTCGGACGGCCGCTGCCGCACCCTTAGTCTCCGAGTTGGCGCAAAGCGGGCGGGCTCCTTAACCGAAACGTCACACGCCAGCTCCGGGTTTGGTCTTAAGGTCCGCGCGTGACCTTGATCGCCGAGCCACCTGTCTGGCCTGCCGATCCCGAACACCGCGAAGCCATCGACACGCTCCTGGTGATGGCCGAAGCGGAGGATCGCTGGGGCGAGCGTGCACGGGCCGTTGACCTTCTCGACAGCGTCGAGCAGATCATCGGGACCCTGCCGCACGCGTTTGAGCAGATGCGCTCCCGGTGCCGCCGTCGCCCAGACCGAGCCACCGTTATTTAGTGTCGCCGGAAACACTCGATTTGGCCGCGCCGCGTAGAGTTTGGTCATGCTCTGGTTGCTGCGACATGCCGAAGCAGCCGAAGGCGCCCCCGACGACGACCGCCCTCTGACCGAGAAGGGCATGCGACAGGCCGATGCCGCCGGGATCGCGCTGGCACGGCTTGCAGTGCACGTCGATCTGTGCCTGTCCAGCCCCAAGCTGCGCGCGCTGCAGACCGCGCAACGGGCGTGCGAGCCGCTCGGGGTCGAGATCAGGGTCGAGCGGGCGCTGGCCGGAGAGCCGTTCGACGTCCACGAACTCATCGCCGGCCTCGGGGACGTGCTGCTGGTGGGCCATGACCCCAGCTTCTCGATGCTCCTGCACGACCTGACAGGGGCGCAGACGCGGATGCGCAAGGGCGGGCTTGCCGGCGTGAACAAGGGCGAGCTGATCTCGCTGCTGCGCCCGGCCGAGTTGGCCGCGATCGCTCGGCTCGACGTCGCGGCCGTGGGATGATGGATCAATCAGTCGAGGCGGCGGCCGCACAAGGGGTGTCGATGACCGACGTACGCGTAACTGAAGAGCTCGACCGGCTTGCCGACCCCGAGCTATACGTCAACCGGGAGCTGTCCTGGCTGGACTTCAACGACCGCGTCCTGCAACTCGCCGAGGACGAGTCGCTGCCGCTGATCGAGCGGTGCAAGTTCCTGGCGATCTTCACCACCAACAACGACGAGTTCTTCATGGTCCGCGTTGCCGGCGTACACGACCAGGTCGACGCGCGGATCGACGCGCGCGGGGCCGATGACCTGTCACCCAGCGACGTGCTCAAGCGGATCTCGGAGAGCGTGCGTTTACAGGATCGCCGTCAGGCACGCGAGTGGTCGGACAACATCATGCCGGCGCTGGCCGAGCACGGCATCCGAATCGTCAGCTGCGAAGAATGCGGAGCGCCGGCGAGCACGATCGAGCGGCGCTTTCGAGAGGAGATCTTCCCGGTCCTAACGCCGCTCGCGATCGGCCCGGGGCGCCCGTTCCCGTACATCTCCAACCTGTCGCTGAGCCTGATCGTGCGCATGCGCGATCCCGATCTCGATCACGAGGTGTTCGCGCGCGTGAAGGTGCCCAAGGAGGTCCTCCCGCGGTTCATCGAGATCTCCAAGGACGTGTTCGTCCCGCTTGAAGACGTGATCGCCGAGCACCTCGATGCGCTGTTCCCGGGCATCGAGATCATCAGCTACGACCTGTTCAGGGTCACCCGCGACGCGGACTTCGAGGTGTCCGACGAGGCCGACGACCTGCTCCAGGCCGTCGAGGCCGAGCTGCGGCGCCGGCGCTTCGGCGAGGTGGTGCGCCTGGAGGTCGGGGCCGGGATGGACCCGGTACTGCGATCCCATCTGATCGAGTGGCTAGGCGTCACCGAGCTCCAGGTCTACGACGTCGAGGGACTGCTCGACTTTGGTGACCTCTGGGAGATCGCCGGGCTGGACGGCCACCACGAGCTGCGTCAGCCGCCGTGGACGCCGCTCACGCACCCCGCATTTTCCTCGGGACCCGGAGACGACGACGAGCATCCCGACGTGCTTGCCGCGATGCGCGCCGGCGACGTGCTCGTCCACTACCCATACCAGTCGTTCTCCACGAGCGTGGAGCGGTTCGTACAGCAGGCGGTTGAAGATCCCGACGTCCTCGCGATCAAGATGACCGTGTACCGGACCTCGGACGACTCCGCGCTGGTGCCGTCGCTGATCGAGGCCGCGGAGAAGGGCAAGCAGGCCGTCTGCCTGGTGGAGCTCAAGGCCCGCTTCGACGAGCGTCAGAACATCCGCTGGTCCAGAGCCCTGGAAGAGGTAGGCGCTCACGTCGTGCACGGGATCCCCGGGCTCAAGACGCACGCCAAGGCGATCCTGGTCGTTCGCCGCGAGCGAGGCGGCGTGCGCCACTACGTGATGATCGGGACCGGCAACTTCCACGCCAAGAACGCCAGGCTCTACGAGGACTTCGGCCTGTTCACGACCGATCGCGAGCTCGGCGAGGAAGTCGCCAACCTGTTCAACACGCTGACCGGCTACGGGCACCCCAAGCGCGAGCGCAAGGTGCTCGTCGCGCCGTCGTCGATGCGCGGCCCGCTGATCGAGGAGATCGAGCGGACCGTCGCCGCGCACGAGGCCGGCGAGCCCGCCAGCATCCAGATGAAGATGAATTCGCTCGTCGATCGGCGATGCATCCAGGCGCTGTACCGCGCCTCTCAGGCCGGGGTGCCGATCGATCTCAACATTCGCGGCATCTCCTGCCTGCTCCCCGGGATCGAAGGCGTGAGCGAGACGATCAGGGTCGTGTCGATCGTCGGCCGCTTCCTCGAGCACTCGCGGATCTACGCGTTCCACCGCGGCGACGACCACAGCTACTACATCGGCTCCGCCGACCTGATGCCGCGCAACCTCGATACCCGCGTAGAGCTGCTGGCGCCGGTCGAGAACGAGGAACTGCAGGCCGAGCTGGCCGACACGCTCGACCGCTGCTTCGCCGATGACACGTTCGCCTGGACGCTGGGCCCGGACGGGACCTGGGTCCGGCGCGAAGGCCGGACCCGCTCGGTGCATCGCGAGCTGATGGAGCGGGCGCTCGCGCAGATCTCGACGCTGCCGAACTAACCCTTAACGCAGACCGCCAGGGCGAGGCCCTGGCGGTCCGAGTGTCCTTCCGGAGGGTTCGGCGGTGTGGCGCTATCAGCCGCCGTTCTGGGACTGGGACGCAGACTGCGGCCTCGTCCCAAGCGTGAGCTTGATGGTCTGCTGCTGGCCGCCACGCTTGACGGTCAGCGTGACCGCCTGGCCGGGCGCGTAGTTGTCGACGGTCTCGATGAAGCCCTGCGTCGAGCTGACCGACTTGCCGTTGACCGCGGTGATCAGGTCGTTGGGCTGCAGGCCCGCCGACGCGCCGGGCGAGGACGGCTGCACCTGGGTGACCTGCGCGCCGCCGGTCGAGGCCGAGTTCAGCTCGACGCCGACGTAGGCGTGCTTGACGGGGTGGCCGGCGATGATGTCGTTGGCGATCCGCGCAACCGTGTTGGACGGAATCGCGAACCCGACGCCGGCGTTGGAGCCCGAGTTGGTCTGAATCTGGTCGTTGAGCCCGAGCACGTGGCCGTTGCCGTCGAGCAGCGGGCCGCCGGAGTTGCCGGGGTTGATCGCCGCGTCGGTCTGGATGGCACCCGTGATCGTGAAGTTGTTGGGCGCGGTGATGCTGCGGCCGGTCGCGCTCACGATTCCGGCGGTGGTCGTCTCAGGCAGGCTGAACGGGCTGCCGATCGCGACCACCGGGTCGCCGACCTGGGCGGTCGAGGAGTCCGCGAACGGGACGGGGTGAAGCTCCGTGGCGGGCACGTCGACGTGGATCACGGCGACGTCAGTGGAGGGGTCGGTGCCGAGCACCTTGGCCGACGCGGTGCGCCCGTCCTGGAAGTGGACCTTGACCGAGGTGGCGTTGTCGACGACGTGTTCGTCGGTGAGGATGTTCCCCTTCGTGTCGTACACGACGCCGGCGCCCTCGCCGGTGGCCTGCTGCTGGCCGCCACCGCTACCGCCGAAGAAGCCGCCGCCCCCTTCGGTCGTCGACACCGTGATGTCGACCACGCCGGGGCTTGCCGCGCGGTAGATCTGGTTGATGCTCAGCCCGTGCGACGTGCTCAGCGCGGTCGGCACGGCGGCCGAGCTAAGGGGCTGCGTAACGGTCTGGGTGGTGACGTGGGAGCTGCCGCCGCCACCGCTTGCGACAGCCAGGGCAATTGCCCCGCCGGCTACGGCGCCTCCCACGATCGGGATCACTCGGCTCATACGACTCATTGAACGATGCTCCTAAAGGACTCGAATCTCATATCGGTGTTTCCCCAGTACAGCAGCCGTCGATCAGAAACCCGTGAGAGCTCGGTGAGAGCCGCGTAAGTTTGCGGCAGCGAGATCGGGGGCCGGTCAGGCGAACGGGCCAGCCGGGGCGGGCGGAGCCGGCACAAGGCTTCCGGGCCGCGCAAAGCCACCTCGGAAAGACTTGTGATACCCGAACCCGGGCGCGCCGAAGCGCGCACCCTTCGGCGCCGTGTTGTTGACCATGTCGTCGATCCCGGCCGAAAGCGCCTTGAGGATCTTCTGCTCCTGAGCCGCGGTGATGCGCTTGTTGGCGACCGCCTTGTCCAGGCGCGCCTTGATCGACGCGCTGATCGCCTGCTCGAGCCCCGCGGTCGTCTTGCCCTGGGCCTTGGCGATCTGGGCCAGGGACTTGCCGCTCTGCAGCTGGTGGCGCAGCTGCGCCTTGGTCAGGCCGAGATACTTCGCCGCCGCGGTGGCCGGCGCGTTCGGTCCGAAGAAGATCGCGCGATGCAGACCGAGCTTCCCCGGGCCGCCGCCGAAGGCGAAGCCGAAGCCGAACGCGGGCGCGCCCTTGGGCGGGGCGCTGTTGACGATCTGGTCGATCCCGGCGGACAGGGCCTTGAGCATCTGCTGCTCCTGAGCCGCGGTGATGCGGTTGTTGGCGACCGCCTTGTCCAGGCGCGCCTTGGCCGCGGCGGTGATCGCCTGCTCGAGCCCGGCGGGCGTCTTGCCCTGGGCCTTGGCGATGTCGGCCAGCGACTTCCCGCTCTCGATCTGCTTGACCAGCTGCGCCTCGGTCAGGCCGAGGTACTTCGCGACGGCCGCCGCCGGCGCGTCGGGTCCGAAGAACATCGCGCGGCCCAAGCCGAGGCCGAGCGGACCGGGGCCGAGCCCGCGGGGGCCGAAGGCGCGCGGGGGTCCGAGGAACGGAGCTCCGCCGGCGGCGCCCTGCTGGATGCGCTGCTTAAGCGCGTTGGCCTGAGCCTGCGTCAGCTTCCCGGCCTTGACGGCCGCGGCGAGCTGGTCAAGGGCCGCGCCCTTGAGTGCGGAGTCGAGCTGCGCTGGCGTCACGTTCAGGCGCTTGGCGACGTCGTCGAGGTACTGCTGACGCGGATTCTTGCTCGACCCCTGCGTCGCCGCCACCGCGCCGCCGGCAAATGCCGCGACGGCCAGCACTGTGCTGCCGATTACAAGCTTGCGCTTGGGAAATGCCTGCAAAGCTCCCACTCCTTAAGTTGGCCGGGCGCCTTGGATGCAGAAGGGCGCCCGTGGAGAGGAATCTGGCAAGCGAGTTTGAGAGAGTCGTAAGAAGTTCGTAAGTCAGGAACGGGAGGCGAGGATCGCGTTCAGGCGGTCGGCCTCCTTCTCGGGGTCCTGAGTGAGGCGCTCCCAAGTGATCCGGACAGTGATGAATCCCGCCGCAAGCGTCGTCGCGTCGCGCTCGCGGTCGGACTCGAACGCCTGCCTCGTCCCGTGGAACGCGTACCCGTCGAGCTCGACGATCACTCGTTGCTCGGGGAACAGCACGTCGACCTCGTAGCCCGCCACGCGCGCGTTGAACTCAAATGGCGGGAGGTCGAACCGCGTTGCGAAGCCCGCGAAGGTGTCCTCGAGCTCCGAGCGGGTGGGGCCTCGCCGGATCTCGATCAGCGGCCTGACGCGAGCTGCACCGCGGTGGCGCGGGAGCCGGGTTGCGAGCTCGGCGAGATGATCGAGGGTGAGCCGGCGCGCGATTCGCAGCTCGTTGACCGCCCGGGTCAGAGCCTTGTCGGTCAGCCGCGGGGCGATGTCGAAGATCGTGCGCGCCGGGCTGGTCACGCGAATCCCCAGGTGCCGCCGTACGTCCCTGCGGTCAAGGTTCGCCTGGTGCGTCTTGATGCCGGGGCGCCGTCGGTCCCACCTCGCGATCACCTCGAACGGCGTGCACCACCGGTCATAGATGCCCCAAAGAGACGCCGCACTCGAGTGGCTCAGCACGCCGTCCGGAGCGCAGGCAAGCACCGCCGCATAAGCGCGATCCCGGGGACCTTCGGGTGCGTGCCCAAGGGCGTACACACCTCTATGAATGAGAATCAGCCTCTGCAGCTTGACGCGGGACCTGATCGCCTCGGCGCCTAAGCCGAGCTCCAGCAGCTGCGCGCGCGTCACGTATCCCCTCTGCCTCCCCGCAACACGCCCGATTGACTCGTCAATCGGCGGCATGCGGCGCGTGGGCGGCGGGAGCCTCCTGACTTAGTGTTCTGTGGGAACACATACTCAGGAGTCTCGGACCCCGGGTCGCTTCCGTCCCGAGTTTGCGCAGTTAAGTTGCAGCTAGGCGGACGAAGAAATCGAGCGCCTCGGGGTTCGCGAGGGACTCGCGACTGGCGGCTTGCTCCACCGGCGTGCCCATCAGGATGCGCTTCACCGGGACCTCGAGCACCTTGCCGGACA
>DASSGR010000210.1:0-20546 GCA_035693425.1 Solirubrobacteraceae bacterium | reverse complement strand
ATCAGGCCGCGCTCGCGGCACCGCCGCGGGTTGCCGCGCCGCCACCGGCGCCGACTGTGACCGCCACGGCGCGCGGTGACGACCTTCACATCGCCTTCGACAGCCACGTCGCGAATCCGGCGGGTCTCGTGGTGACGATCGGCGATGCGAATCAGCCGACACCGCCGGAGATTCATCGCGTCCCGGTCGATGCCGCCTCCGGGACCGTCGTCATCCCCGGCGGCGCCGCAGACCAGCAGACCGTCCACGTCAGCATGGCCACGGACGATGGCGGCGCGTCAAGCGCGACGCCGGCGAAACCCGGTTGATCTAGCGGTCCGCGCCGGACGAATACCGGAGCGCCCCTTATCGTTAGCTCACGGGGGCCCCGGGGCGACCAAGGCGACATCGTTCCGCCTGCCGCGGCTCCTGGGGGTCGACGATGAACAACCCGCACTACGTGGCGCTAGGCGCCGTTGCTCCGGCCGATGTCTTCAGCATGACCATGAGCGAGGCGGGGCTGGTGGTCACGCTGTTCGGGCTGCTTGGAGCGGTCATCTCGCTCTTACGCTGGCGCAACAAGCCGCACTTCGTGTGTGGCGTTCTGCCGCTGGAGGCGGAGCTTGCCGATCCCCGCTTTGCCGCACAGAAGCTTGGCCAGCGATCGCTGACGAAAGCCTTCCGGTTCGAGCAGAAATACTTCGCCATGCGCCTGCGGCGCTCGAACGTAGAGGACCTTGCACCCGCGTACCGGAGCCGGTTGCAGTCAGACCTGAGTTGCCGCCGTGTGACGGTTCCAGCCGGTGGCACGATGTCTCTGCCAGTGATCCTTGCCAACTATGGGGGTCGCACAGCCACGGATTTGACGTGCAGCGTAATCCTCAGCGCGCCGGGCTCGAAGGTAAAGCTGTGCGACGCGGAGGTCGAGAGCCTCGACTACCGCGTGTTTGCCCTGGACCAGACCGTCCTTCGCGAACACGCGAAGGCGAAGTCGGCGCCGAAGGAGGTCGTCGATGCGTACACACGAGTTCTGACGTACATCCCAGTGGGCGATGGCGTCTGGCGCTGGGGAGACCTCAGCGCGAATTCGTTTGAAGTGATCTGCCTCACGCTCAAGGTCGAGGTGCCGTCGACCTGGTTTGAGCTGCTGTTCACCATCAACTGCTCAGACGGGTTTGTGCGCGCTGAAACCTACGTGCAGGCGATCTACGCGCAAGCCGACGGAGCTATCAATCCTCCGTAAGGCTAGGTAACCCCCCCTATTCATGGGCATAGTTACTACTCAGGTTGCACACGCTGGTGACATCTCAGAATCGGATCTCGATGACCTTGTCGTCTTCAGTCGCGACCCAGACCGAGCCCGCCGCCGCGGCCAGCGCGACGGGCGCGCTGGGGAACCTGACAGTCCCGGTGACGGTCGGTTTGCTCGTGTTCGTGATCCGGTAAAGCGTCCTCGCGCTTTTGCTGATCGCCCAGACGAACTGGCTCTTGCCTGTCGTGGCGATCGAGTCGAGTTGGGCCGGGAGTGTGAGGTCGGCGTTGACTCGCAGCCGGTTTAGCCGAGGATCAAAGCGTGTGACCTGGCCATCCGAATGCGCGACCCAGACGCCTTGGTTGACAGCCACCGCGATCGGGTGGGGTCCTGTCGAAAATGTGCGGCTGGAGCCCGTGGTGCCGAGGCTCACGCGCACGAGGCCCGAGTTGGCGCGGTTCGTCGCCCACACCCAGCCGGCGCCCCAGGCGAGGCTGTTCGGTGACGGCGAGATGTGTGCGGGAGTCCCGCTCACCCCGCCTCCGAGCGCGACGTGGCTGATCGCGCCGCTCGAGTCGGCTACCCAACCGGAGCTGTCGTTCTGATCGACCGCGACCGCGGTTGGCGTCCCCGGAACGCCCGTGACCGCGACCCGTTCGCCGGAGTCGCCGTTGAACTGCGCAAGTGCGCGCGAGTCGGCCTCGGCCACCCACAGCGCCTTGGAGCCGGCCGCGAGCGCGGTAGGGCCACCAGCGGCTGGAAAGCTCTGGCGACGGCCGTTGAGCGGGTTGAAGCGAACGAGCTGACCCAAGCCGGGAAGCGAGATCCAGACGTTCTCCGACCCGATTGAGATCGAACCAGGCGCGCCGGGTAGCGCGACCGTGCGCCCTTCGCTCAGCCCGCTGCCGTTGATCGCGATCGCCGCTGCTGCCGTGCCGCCGTTGTGACTCGAACCCTTGGACAGGACCGCGATCAGGACGCCCACCAGCGCGAGGAGGACGATCGTCGCAACCCACAGAGCGGGTGACCGGTACGGAGCTCGCTTGGGACGCTGAGGCTCATCGGGCCGTGGCGGCGGCGGCAGAGGGCGTGTAGCCGTCGTCGCCTGCGGGGATCGCGCGTCGCGCACCGTCGGTTCGCTCGCACTCGCCACATACTCGGTGGCGCCGGAGGTGATCGGCTCGGTCTCGGTCGAGGGTGTCTGAACTGGTGCCACCTCCGGCTCGCCCTCGGCCGATGCCACGGCGCGCTCGGCGGTGTCGAGCTTCGAGACGGCCTGGTCCAACGCCGCCACGAGCGCCTCCGCCGATTCGAACCGGTCCTCGGGGCGCTTGGCCATCGCCTTGGCGATGATCGCGTCGAGTTGCTGTGGGACTCCATCGACCGTGTCCCCGGCCGACGGGATCGGGTCGCTGACGTGGGCGAAGATCTTGGCGACGTTCTCGGCGCGATCGAACGGCACGTGCCCGGTGAGGACCTCGAACAGCATGCAGCCGAACGAGTAGATGTCAGATGCGGCGTCGCCTTTACCGCCCTCGAAACGCTCGGGCGCCATGTAGTCGACCGTGCCGACAATCATCCCCGTCCGTGTCATCGGCTCGGCATCAGTCCGTCGAGCGATCCCGAAGTCGGTCAGGTAGACGTGATCCTCCTGACCGTCGCTGCGTGCGATGAGGACGTTGGCCGGCTTGATGTCACGATGGACCAATCCGCGCCGGTGGGCTGCGCCCAGCGCCGAGGCGACCGGGCGGAGGAACCTAACCGCCCGGCCGGGCGACAGCCGCCCGTCGCTCGAGAGCAGACTGCTCAGGTCCGTTCCCTCGACCCAGCGCATGATCAGATAGAGGCGCCCATCGAATTCGCCGGCCCCGTACACCGGGATCACGTTGGGGTGATCGATCGACGCTGTGAGCCGCGACTCTCTTTCAAAGCGCTCGCGATAGCCGTCATCTGCGGCTAGATCGGGCGCGATCACCTTGAGCGCGACCGGACGTGACAGTGCGAGCTGGGTCGCTTGAAAGACGACGCCCATCCCGCCGCGTCCGGCCATTGATTCGATCCGGCACCCCGCGAATGTCGAGCCCGGTCCCAGGCTGTCGGCCATACGAGCTGTTTATATCGCCGCTGCGATGTGCTGCGAGCCGGAAAGCACACGAGAAATCCGAGGCGCCAGGCGTGAGCGCATAGAGTCGACTGGTCCGATGACCAGCTCCGCCTGAGTGCGAACGGAGGATTTGCGATGCCGCCCAGCAGCGTTCATTTCAACGGATCGGTCAACCTGCCCGACGCCGAAACCGTGATGCGCGAGATCAGCTCGAGGATCCCGACGGGCGTGCGCCGAATGACCGACGGGGAGACGGGTGAGCGCAACTACTGGATCCATTTCCAGTTCCAGAAGTTCCTGGCGATGCCGGAGCTCGAGACCGTGAGCAGCGGTCAGGCATACGAGACGGACGATGCGAGCGCGCCCGCGATGCCCCAGCTTCGCCTCGCCGAAGGGGTCTCCCCAGAAGCCGTGAGCTGGCCCGATCTGGGCTACGCGGACGCGTACGCGGGGTCCTTTGCAGTGTTTCGTGCTCTGCAGGACGAAGGGACGATCCCGTCCGGGGTGCGCTTTCAGATCCAGTACCCGACGCCGATCGCGCCGCTTGCGGGATCGATCGTGCCCGACGAACTGCCGCGGCTCGCTCCGTCGTATGAGGCTGCACTTTTCGCCGATCTCGACAGAGCGGTGGCGACCATTGGCCACGATCGGTGCGCTGTGCAGTGGGATGTCGCGGTCGAGTTCGGGATGCTGGAGGGAGCGTTTGGCCCCGGCGGGTCGCCGCCGCTTGAGGAGGTCGCGGACAGCCTCGCCCGCAGCGCAGACCGCGTGCCAACCGACGTGCCGGTCGGAATGCACCTCTGTTACGGCGACTACGGCCACGAGCACTTCAAGCAGCCCGAGTCGCTCGAGCTGCAAGTCCGCCTCGTGAACGCCGTGCTTGCAGCGACAAACCGGACGATCAACTGGTTCTCATTCACCGTCCCGCAGGGCCGCAGCGACGAGGACTACTTCGCCCCGTTGCGCGACCTTGAAGCCGGGCAGGAAACCGAGCTGTACTTCGCGCTGGTGCCGTACTACCCCGACGAACAGACACCGGGCACAACCGCGGAACAGGTCCGCTTGATCGACGTGTCGCTCGCACAGTCACCGTCCGGCGGCCGCGAATGGGGTATCTGCACCGAATGCGGGATGGGCCGGGTCGCGTCAGACGACGTTCCGAGGCTGCTCGACCTTCACCGCGAGATTCTCGCCAGCGCCGACCGCTAACAGCTATGGAATCCGGCCACCCGTGATCGGGCTCAGCGGGCTGACGGGCTGCGCGCCGCCAACGGCACCCGTGCCGGGCCCCTCCCTCGGGTCGAGGTAATCCACCGCGGGTTGACAGCGGATGTTGGGGGCAGCACAGCCGGTTGGTAGGACCACTCGCTGCGCTTGCGCGACGCCGGAAACGGGTTCGATCTGGACCAGGTCTACGGCTTGCAGCACCGGCGCATCGGCTTCCCAGTGCAGGTCCCCGAGGCCGACGAAGTCCGCGCCGACGCCATACAGCCCGCTGGCGCCGACGGTCCCGGCGTCGACGATGTCGATCGGCCCCTCATGGTTGACGTGCTGGATGTGGTCATGGCCCGTGAGGATCGTCAGCGGCTCGTCGTAGCCGGAGGCGTAGAGAGTGCGGGCAAGATTCTGGGCGAGCCCGTTCTGGTGGACCATGACGACGTCGGGACGCTGCGGCAGCGCATCGAACCATCCGACCAGATGGCGGTTGGCGTCCGCGGTCGCCCGGTCGGGGTCGGGGAGCTGTGCGAACGAGAGGACGCGGCTGGGGTCGTCGGGAGTCGGGCCGTAGTACTCCAGCGGGTCGCTGAACCCCGCGACCCGCAGGCCGTCGACGACGACTTCGGAGGGGCCGTAGAGCCCGGTCGGGAGCAGCTGCCCGCGGGAGGTCAGGACGGTCACGCCGCTGCGAGCGAGCGCGAGCATCATCGCGTGCGAGTCGTGGTTTCCCGACACAGCGATCACCTGCTTGCCGAGCTTGGCGATCTCTGGCACGAGCGTCTTGATCTCCGAACGGTCGCCGGTGTTGCCGAAGTCGCCGTCGAAGAACACCGGCTGTTGCTGCGCGTAGTAATTCAGCGACGACAGCGCCAGCGTGTTGTTGTGCAGGTCTGAGACGAGCAGCGCGTGCCGGTCGCCCGTGATCGAGCCCGCGTTGGGATTGGCCAGCAGCGCCGCGAATCCGCTGAGCGCGCCTTCGACTTTGCTGGCGTAGGAGTCCTTTGCCTGCCCGGCCTTCTCGGCAGCGTCAAGCAGCTGGATGAGCTCGGCGCCACGCGCGTAGTAGGACGGGTGATTGAGCGCGTCGGCGTTGAGCGTCGAGTTGACCCGCCAGATGAGGCCGGCCCCGATGGCCACCGCGATCAGAATCGTGCAGGTGGGAACGGCGACGAGCAGGCGCCGGTTTCGGTTGCCGTAGATCCTGACCAGGGCCCAGCCGATGGCTGCAGCGATGAGCGTTCCGAGCAGCATGTACCTGGCGGCGCGTGTTATCGCCCGCCGGCCGTCGCTGCCGAGGTCCTTGGCGGTTCTCGTCAATAGGTCGCTGTTGCCTTGGGCGGCGGCGAGCAGCGCCTGGCGGTTCAGAACGCGGGGCTCGACGTGGAGCTTCACGGGTGCGCGGAACGCGTGGGCCCGGAGCCCCCAGTCGGCAAGCGGGATGAACACCTCGACGCTGCCGTGCGCCGCGGGCTGCACCTGGAAGCTGGCGGTTCCCAGCGCGGAGCTGTAAGTGCCCGGGGTGCTGAGACGCAACCCGAGCCACAGCCCACCGACGGCTAGTGCCGTGCAGCTGACGACAAGCGCGAGGCCGCCGAGGATGCGCCGCAGCCAGCGCCAACCGACAACCGTGCCGACCGCAGCCCGTGCCTTGACCGCTGCAGCGACCATGTCCTCACTGTAGGACGGTCTTGGGCCCGCGGGTGGCCGATCGCGATCGCGACCTCGCGCTCACGCTCGCTGACGGCTTCGAGCCGCTCTCGCGCGGCGTCTCCGCGCGCTTGCACCCCGCCGGCGCTTGCGGCCACGTGGGCCATCAGCCTGCGAGTGACGGCGGGGGGAGAGCATCCCCTCGTCCGCTGCCACAAGTTCGATCGCCCTCACGATCTCGATGTTCGTGAGAGCGAACCGCGCAGCCAACGGATCGACGCGATCGGAGGCGCCGTCGAGTCAGAGCCACTGCTGGAGAGCTGACTCTAAGGATCAGTCGCTGGCGTACTCCTCGTCGGTGACGTGGCGCCCCCACGTCACCGGACTGCCGGACTCGTCGTTTTGGTGGATTGCGATGTGGGCCATGAAGCGATCCGGCGCGGCGCCGTGCCAGTGATTCTCACCGGGCTCAAAGAACACTCGGTCCCCAGGGCGGATCACCTCTACCGGACCGCCTTCGCGCTGGCAGAGGCCGACGCCCTCGGTGACGAAGATGGTCTGCCCATGTGGATGGGTGTGCCAGGCGGTGCGGGCACCCGGCGCGAAGCGGACGTTGGCGGCCGCGAACGTCGATGAGCCGGCGGGGGCGGCGACGGCGTCGATGTAGACGTCGCCAGTGAACCAGTCGGCCGGGCCCTTGGTGGTGTCGATGCTGCTGCGGGTTATCTGCATGTGAGGCTGTTTGTCGTCGGTCGGGGCAGGGCTTGCAGATTATCCTCGCGGTATGGGTCTCCGGATCGAGGAGTTCGAGCCGATAGCGGCGCTGCGCGGCGTCGTCCACCGGGCCGCGGATTTCCACGAGCAGGCCGCGCCCCTTCGTCGGCTCGAAAGCCCGTTCGCGGGCGTGGTGTTGATCGTCAGCCTCGGTCCGGACATGGAGATCGACGGTCGTGCCACGGGTTCGTTCGTGGCCGGGGTGTGGGACCGACCCACGGTCACCGGTCATCACGGCGAGCAGGCGGGCTATCAGGTCTACCTTGACCTGGTCGAAGCGCGGCGGCTTCTGGGCGTCCCCGGAACCGAGCTCGCTAATCGGCTGATCCCCCTCGAAGACGTCCTGGGCTCGTTTGGTGTTGAGCTCCACGAGCGCCTGGCGGATGCCCCTGACGCCGAGCACCGTCATGCCATCGCCCAGCGTCTCCTCACCGCCCGCCTGTCCGATCAACCCGCGACGACGCCGGAGATCGACTACGCGCTCGCACGCCTGCGGGGCACGCGCGGAGCGGTCAGCGTCGAGACCCTCGCCGCGGAGGTCGGCTGGAGCCGACGGCATCTCGGCGCCCGCTTCCGCGAGGCCGTCGGGCTGCCGCCCAAGGCACTGGGACGGCTGATCCGCATTGAGCACGCGGCGCAGCGCCTACGCGCCGGCGATCCTTTGGCCGACATCGCTTACGCAGGCGGCTACGCGGACCAGTCGCACTTCAACCGCGACTTCCGCGAACTGGTCGGCTGCACGCCAACCCAGTTCCCATTTGTTCAAGACATGCTGGCCGCGGCCTGAGACGCTGGTCGCATGAAGCTCTACCCATCACTCCGTTACAAGGACGCAAAGGCCGCCCACCAGTGGCTGCAGGACGCCTTCGGCTTCGAACCCGTCGCGCTGCACGAGGACGACCGCGGGGACGTTGCTCACGCAGAAATGCGCTGGGGCAGCGACCTGATCATGTTCGGCACCGCCCGCGAGGATCACTACGGCCATCGCATAGGCCAGGGCTGGGTGTATGCGACCTGCGACGATCCCGACGCGTTGTATGCCCGCGCCAAGGCGGCCGGTGCCGAGGTCACGATGGAATTGACCGGCCAGGACTACGGCTCCCGCGACTTCGCCGTCCGCGACCTCGAGGGCAACCAGTGGAACTTCGGGACCTACGAGCCGACGTAGCCTCAGCCGGGGTCGACCGACCAGCCCAACGCATCCCAGTTCTCCGCGACGCCAGGCCCGTGGGCGCCGATGCCGACGGCTTTGCAAGCCGTGAGCGACGGGCATGAGACGCCTTCCAGCTCAACACCGCCGTGAGGATTGGGTGCCGACTGATCCGACCAGCGCAGCCCGTTCCAGCGCACGACTCGCGGTGGGGCGTCTGCGAGCAGGTCGGGGGTCAGAGCCCACCCGACGGCGGTGCAGGCGTTGGCGGAGGCGCACGACACGTCGTTGAGTCCGCTGTCGGGTGCGTCGCTGCGCGTCGGGAGTCGCTGGGTGGACCATGTTGCGCCGTGCCAGCGCTCAGCGACCGGCATGCGCTGACCCGTCCGCGGCCACGCGATGCCGACCGCCGTGCACGTCCTCGTTGACGCACACGACACGCCCTCGAGCTCGGCGTAGCCGTGCGGAGTCGGGCTCGGCTGGATCGACCAGCGTTCGCCGTCCCACCGCTCGACCAACGTCTCCGGGCTGCCGACTCCCGGTACCGCATCGCCGACCGCCGTGCACGCCGAAGCCGAGGCGCAGGACACGCTGTTGAGCTCGCTCGCGCTTGTGCCCCGAGGGCGTGGCGTCGATCGCAACGACCAACTGTGGCCATCCCACAGCTCTGCGAGCGCTACACCGGATCCGTGTTCGAACGCCACGCCGACTGCGATGCAATCGCTCGGCGACGTGCACGACACGCCACGGAGCTCAGCGCTGCTAGGCGCGCCGACCCTCTCGATTGACCACCGGCCGCGGCGCAGGCCCTCGGCGACGGCGAGAATCCGATTGCGTCCAGCGAAGGCACTGCCGACGGCGATGCACGCTTGCGCGGACGGGCACGAGACGGCATTCAGAACACTGACCCGGCGTGAAGGAGAGGGAGTCCGCTCGGCGGACCACCTCGACCCGTTCCAGCGTTCGGCAAGCACGGTCCCGCGTCCGTGCGGCAGCGCTCGCTCTCCAACCGCGACACACGCGCGCGCAGACACGCAGGACACCGATCCCAACCCCGGGCCCAGGAAAAACGACGTGTGGAAGAGCTCGTCCGCCGGCGCGGGCGCGAGCCGATCCCCACCCACCCGCCCCGACGACGCGGCGGCCAAGCAACAGAACACAACGCAACACGTGACTCGAATGCCACTCATCCAGTTCCCCCGTGGCGGGCTTCCGTCGAGAAGTAGCCTACGCCTGCCTGTGGGCGGCTGAAGGACGTCTACTGTGCCCGCGAGGACGATTCGTAGTCGCGTTATCGCGGCAGCGTCCTCGGCAATCCGAACTGCGCCAGCAAGCTGCGCTCGCCGAACCAGGTGATCGCGGACACCTTGTCGTCAAGCAGCTCGAGCACCATCAGGCCGTAGGCCCGCAGCACCGCCGCCTGAGGATCGGGCAGGTAGCACCCGAACGCGGGTTGCCCGTTGGCGCGGGTCGGCACGAGCCGGAGGTTCGCGTCACGGCGCCCACTGCGCTCGGCAACGATGAACCCCGCGATCGCCAGCGGCCCCTGGTACTCGTAAGGCTGCGGCGGCATCGTCAGCCACGCGTCGTCGGTGAGCAAAGAGATGACGGCTTGGGTGTCGCCCTGCTCGACCGCTGTGGCGAACCGCCCAACGAGGTCGCGCTCGAGCAAGGAGCCCGGCAGCGGGGCGCGCTGGAGACCTCCGGCCGGCACGCGCCGGTCGAGCGTCGCGCGGGCGCGTTGGAGCGCGCTCTTGACCGACGCTTCGGTCGTCTCGAGTATCTCGGCGACTTCCGAGGTGTGGAAGCCGAGAACCTCCCGCAACACCAGCGCGGCGCGCTGGCGTGGCGGCAGATGTTGTAGCGCGGCCGCGAATGCCAGCCCGACCGACTCTCGGGTCTCGTAGCGCGCCGCCGGCCCGGGCGCGGTATCGACGATCTCGTCGAGCAGCGCGTCGGGGTAGGGGTCAAGCCACATCGGCTCGGCCATCCGGGTCGGCGTGGGCGGCTGAGCCATCGTCGGTACCTCCTGCGGTCGGCGCTTGCGGTCGCGGAGCAGGTTCAGGCAGCGATTCGTCGCGATCCGATACAGCCAGGCGCGAAGCGACGCGCGTTCCTCGAAGCCGCCGAGGCCGCGCCAAGCCGCCAGCAGCGTCTCCTGCACGGTGTCCTCGGCGTCCTGCAGCGACCCGAGGATGCGGTAGCAGTGCAGGTGCAGCTCTCGCCGATACGGCGCGACCAGCTCCCGGAAAGCGGACTCGTCGCCCGCCCGAGCGCGGCCGAGAGCCGTGTCTGAATGCTCACCGATCACGTGCACCTCTCATGGAGACACCAGGCACGCACGAAACGGACCGGTCCGTTTCTGCGAAGGCCGGTGTCTCATCGAGCACAACCACGAATCGGAGGGCAGATTGATGCAAGCCACATTCGCAGGAAAGTCCGTCTTGGTCACCGGCGCCAATCGCGGTCTCGGGCAGGCGCTTGTCGAGGAGTCGCTGCGCCGAGGCGCGGAGCGCGTCTATGCCGGCACGCGCCAGCCGACCGTCGTTGAGGATGAGCGTGTCACGCAGGTGATATTGGACGTGACCGACCCGGCGCAGATCCAGGCGGCTGTCGACAGCGTCGAGTCTCTCGACATCCTGATCAACAACGCCGGCGTGTCTGTCCCGGATGACTTGAGCGATCGTTCGGCGTTCGAGCGGCATCTGGCGGTCAACCTGTACGGGACCCTGGACGTCACACGCGCGTTCCTGCCGTTGCTGACGCGCAGCCATGGAGCAGTGGTCAACATCGTGTCGCTTGGTGCGGCGGCCGCGGTGCCGGTGCTCCCGGCCTATTCGGTCTCCAAGGCGGCCTCGCTGTCGCTCACTCAGTCGCTTCGGGCGCTGCTGACTGGCCGGGGCGTGAGCGTCTACGCCGTGATGCCTGGTCCGATCGATACCGACATGGTGCGGGCGCTCGACATCCCGAAAACGCCGCCGCAGGATGTTGCGCGAGCCACCCTGGACGGGGTGGAGCGGGGTGAAGAGGACATCTTCCCCGATCCGATGTCGGCCATCTTGACCGAGAGCTGGCGCACAAGCCCCGTCAAGGAACTGGAGCGCCAGAACGCAGCGCTGGTGGCTGCGACCCCGATCGCGGCCTAAGGAGGAACAGGACGATGGACACGACAACGACGACTCACACGATCGCGACCCGAGAGGAATGGGACGCGGCGCGCGCCGCGCTGCTGGAGCGCGAGAAGGATCACACCCGGATCGGCGACGAGCTGGCCCGCCAGCGCCGGTCGCTTCCCTGGGTGCGGGTCGAGAAGGAGTACACGCTGCAGACGCCGGACGGCCCGAGGACGCTGGCCGAGCTGTTCGACGGCCGCTCCCAGCTCCTGATCTACCACTTCATGTTCGGTCCGAGCTACGAGGCCGGGTGCCCCGTGAACTCGTCGATGGCTGACACATTCGACAGCCTGATCCCCCATCTGGCGGCGCGAGACGTGACGCTCGTCGCGGTGTCCGGCGCACCGATCGAGAAGCTCCGGGCGTACCGCGAGCGGATGGGGTGGAGGTTCAACTGGGCCTCGAGCTACGAGAGCGACTTCAATGCCGACGTCGGCTTCTCAAGCAGCCCCGAGCAGACGCGCGAGGCGATCGCGCCGATCCTCGATCAGCTGCCACCGGTCGCCTTCCGCAACGCCAAGGAGGCCGGCACGGACATCTACGGCTACCTGACCGAGCTGTTCGGCTTCACCGCGTTCAGCTTGGAGGACGGAGTCGTCTACCAGACCTACTCGACGACGGGTCGCGGAGTGGAGTTCCTGATGCCGTACTACGGGGTGCTCGACCACGCGCCGAAGGGCCGAGACGAGGACGAGGGATGGCAGCTCTGGATCCGCCGGCACGACGAGTACAGCACCGCGTGAGTGACCGCCGGCGCGACATGCCACGATCAAGGCATGGACAGCGCAAACGGGAGTCCGAGTTGGATCGCGCTTGACGGCGCTGCGAATGCCCGTGTCGTCGTGCCCGGCGTGCTCCTGCGGTCAGACAACCTGCAGTCGCTGACCGCCCGGGATGTCCGCCTGCTGATCGAAGAGCAAGCGCTCGAGCTGGTGCTCGACCTGCGCACCGACCTCGAGGTGGAGCTCGAGGGATCCGGGCCGATCACCCGCGAGCCGATGGTGCGCATCGAGCATCGGTCGCTCTATCCCCGGTCGGGCGGCAACACCGATCTGGATGCGGTTTCCGACAACCTGTGGCCGCGGACCGACTCGAACGACTTCCCGGATGAGCCACGCATCGTCCAGGCCTATATGAGCTATATGGCTGCCCGTCCGGACTCGATCGTCGGCTCGATCCGCGCGATCGCAAATGCTCGCGGGGCGGTGCTGGTCCATTGCGCCGCGGGCAAAGATCGCACCGGGATGGTTGTGGCGCTCGCCCTGGACGCGGCCGGAATCGACCGCGACACGATCGTCTTCGACTATCTCGCGACGGCACAGCGCATCTACGCAATCATGGATCGCCTGGTCAGCTCGCCGACGTACCGGTCCGAGCTTGAGGGTCACGATCCGCGCGACCATGCGCCGGTCCCAGGCACTATCGAGCGCGTGCTGCAGCTCGTCGACGAGGGCTTCGGCGGGTCGGCGGCGTGGCTGTCGGCGCATGGTCTGAGCGACGCCGAGCTGGAGCGGCTGCGCGGCAGAATGAGGGCCTAGGAAACCGCTCCGCGCGCATCCTTGCGGGGTCCCGGCTGCACGACCGTCGCCGCTCCTTCCCGTGGGGTCCATGCCTCGAGGAGCAGTTGTGCGACGGACTGGTCGCGGAGTCAGTGACCGACGGCCTCGGGCTTCTTACCGCGACCGCAACAACTCGCAACCCGCGGTAAGAACCGTCTCGGCTCCGTCTTCTAATGGGCTCAACGGGCCATGCGCGAACTGGCCCTCGGCACCAGGAGCAATGATGACGGCATATCGGACGATCGAAGTCGGCGGCAGCGAGATCTTCTACCGGGAGGGCGGTGACCCGATGGCGGCGACGCTGCTGCTGTTACACGGGTTCCCGAGCTCGTCGGCGCAGTACGACCGGCTCATGCAGCGGCTCACCGGCCGCTACCACGTGATCGCGCCTGACTATCCGGGCTTCGGTCGCAGCCCGGCGCTGGCCGGTACCACGACGTTCGATCGGCTCGCGGACGTGATCGACATGTTCACCGAGGCCAAGGGTCTGGACCGCTTCAGCCTGTACATGTTCGACTTCGGCTCGCCGGTGGGTTTCCGTATCGCCACCCGTCACCCTGAGCGAGTGCAGGGGCTGGTGCTCCAGAACGGCAACGCCTACGAGGCAGGGCTGGGGCCCGGAATGCAGGCCCTGCAGCCGTACTGGAACGATCGTGGCGCGAACGAGGCGGCGATCCGGGGATTCCTCACGCTCGACGTCACGCGCTCCCAGTACGTCGATGGAGTCACCGACCCGACGAGCATCAACCCTGATCTATGGGAGCTTGACCAGCGGTATCTCGAGCGGCCCGGGCGCGACCAGGTGATGCTCGACCTGCTCTACGACTACCAGACCAACGTGGAGCTCTACCCGGCCTGGCAGGAATACCTTCGGACGTACTCGCCGCCGGCCCTACTCCCATGGGGGCGCAACGACGCCTACTTTCCGCCCGCGGGAGCGCGGGCGTACCTAGCCGACCTCCCCGACGCCGAGCTTCATCTGCTCGACACCGGCCACTTCGCGACGGCAACGCACAACGACGAGATCGCGGCCCTGATCAGTGCGTTCCTTGACAGTCACGTGATCGCCGCCGCGGCAGCATGAGCCGCAACGACGACAGGTGGTCGGACCTCGGCCGCAGCGAGCTCATCTCCCTTGGCAGGACGATCGTTACAAAGCGACTCGAAGGCCTGGGGTGCACGGTGAAGCCACCAAGCAGCCTGACCGGCGGCAAGCTCGACGTACAGACTGCGTCCAGCCGCTCCCTCGAGGTGTTCGTGTCGACTCAACGGCTCGGCGGCTACGTGTTCTGGACCAAGCGCCGCTTTCAGCCCGCGAGCGACCGGTTCGCAGCAGTCGTGCTCCTGACTGACGCGGACGATCCAGACGTGTATCTGGTCCCGAGCACGGAGTGGCTGAACGCCGCTCCGCCGCTCAAGGATCGCCCCAACATCGGTAAGGGCAGCGAGGCGGAGTACGGCATCTCGCTGGCCCGGTCGTCTCTACCCGCGCTCGCGCGCTACGACTGGGACGGGAGCTCGGCCGGCGATTATTGTCGTTAGGCGTTCGGGCGCGCGACTGGCCGGCCACCGGCGAGCGCGAGCAACTCGGTGGCGGCAGTCTCGATCCCGCCGGTGAGGATGTCGATGTCGTTGGAGCTGTCGTAGTCGGCGGTCACGCCGAAGTACATGCCGCCGTTGTAGGAGAAGATCGCGATCGAGATCCGGACGTTGCCGATCACCGGAACGAACGGGTATGACTGCAGGAGCGTGCGATCGAGCGTCTGCAGGGGGTGCTGTGGACCCGGCACGTTGGTCACGCCGGTCTGAACGCCCAGCGACGGAGACCTGGCCGCGAGCCGGCCGGCGAGGTCAAGGATCATCGGCGGGGCGAATCCCGAGAGCGAGGTGAGCACGTCCCCGGCGACGGCCTGCTTTGACTGCTTGAGGTCGTCCATCTGTGCGCGCACGGCGTCGAGCCGCGCCACGGGATCGAGGATCCCGACTGGCAGCTCGGCGAACATCGCCGACACGCGGTTGTTGTAGACGCCGCGCTCGCCGGGGCGACGAACCGAGACGGGAACCAGCGCCCGGATCATCCGTCCGTCGACGTGCTCTCCGCGCGCGGACAGGAGCTCGCGCAGCCCGCCGGATACCACCGTCAGGACGACGTCGTTGACGGTTCCGCCGAGCGCTGCCCTGATCGCCTTAACGTCGCCAAGCTGCAGATAGGCGGTGCTCCATGTTCGGTGAGGGCCGACCGGCCCGGTGAGCGACGACTTCTCGAGCGGCCGAAGCAGGCCGACCGACGAGCTCATCCCCCGCAGCACATCTCGGGCCTGCGCAAGCGTCGCGCGCGGCCGGCGTGTCACCGATCGCACCACTCGGAGCCCCTCCGAAGGGCTCCCCAGCTGGTGCGACAGCGAGCGCAGGACGAGCTCGGCGTCCGTCGGCTCCGGACCGGGCTCCCACGCCGACGCGGTCGAGCGCGCCGGCGAGTCGTCGAACATGACCGTCATCAGGTCGGTCGCAGATACGCCGTCGACCATGCAGTGATGGACTTTGGACAGCAGCGCCCAGCGCTTCTCGCTCAGGCCCTCGACCATCCAGATCTCCCACAGCGGCTTGCGCCGGTCCAGACGCTGGGCGAACAGCCGCGCGGCGGTGCGGCGGAGGATCTCGTCGCTGCCGGGTGCAGGCAGCGCGGTGTGGCGTACGTGGTATGAGAGGTTGAAGTGCGGATCGTCCACCCACACCGGGCGGGCGATGCTGAGCGGCACGAAGCGGACCTTCTGGCGGTAGCGAGGAACGGCGTCGAGCTTGCCCGAGACCATCTCCTGGAGTTGCTCGAACGGGGGAGCCGGGCCTTCGAAGATGCTGACGCCGCCGATGTGCATCGGGTTGTTGGGGCCCTCGATATGCAGGAACGAGGCGTCCATCGGGCTCATCCACTCCATCGCTGTGCCTCCTCGTCGAGGAACCTGGCGAGCAGCCGGTAGACGTCGCGATGTACCGACATTCCGCCGTGGCTCGAGTCCACCTCGATCTGCTCGGCGTAAGGATCGAGGCAGGACTGCCACGCCACGATACCGTCGCTTCGCGAGTAGATCGCAAGTGCCCGTGTCGCCTGCGGCAGTGGCGCGATCAGGTCTTCCCGGTAGGTCGCGCAGCAGGCGCCGTCGCCGCACTCGCTGGAGAACATCCCCGGCACGCCCAGATCGCCGAGGCGCGCCACGGAACGCACCGCCTGGAGTACGGCCGGGCCGACCTGGAGGGGATCGAGCACCGGCGAGCCGAGCATCACGAGGCCACCGACGAGGTCGGGATTGCGCACCGCCACCACCCGCGCGAGCTGGCCACCGCGGCTCTGTCCGATCAGTACGACCTCGCGCCCGGTCCGGGCAGCCAGCCGCTCCAAGCGCACCTCGATCGCGTTGGCCGTGCGCTCGCCGCAGTCGACGTTGATCCACATACCGGCGGATGCCGCACGGGAGCCACGGCGTCGCAGCCAGCCCTTGAGCACGCTGAGCGACTGGTCAGATGCCATGAATCCCGGCACGAGCAACACGGGTGGCGAGTTCCGCCTGCGCTTCGGTGCGAAGAACTCCGGGTCCGCGGCAAGCCGGGCGAACTCGAGCCCGTAACGGAGCTCTCCACGCAGCGACGGCGCCGTCGCGAGGGACGTCACGCCGGCTCCCGAAATCCGGGTCCAGGTTCAGGTGTCACGTTGTGCGCTGACATCTCGAGGCCGCATTGGCCGCATACGAGCGTGGGAGCCGCAATCTCACCACAATCGTGGTGACGTAGCACGATCGGCGGTCCCCCTGGCCCGGCCAGGTACGTGTCTCCCCAGCGCATCAGCAGCGCCGCGGCGCCGAACAGCTCGCGGCCGGGTTCGGTCAGCCGGTACTCGTACCGGTCCGGATCGCGCGCATAAAGAACGCGCTCGAGCAGGCCGGAGTCGACCATCGATCGCAGCCGCGCCGACAGGGTCGGGCGGGGGATCCCGAGGTTGCGGGCGAGCTGACCGTAACGGCGCACGCCGAACAGCTCCTCGCGCAGGATCATCAGCGTCCAGTGGTCCCCGATCAGCGCCAGCGTGCGGCTGACGGAGTCGCCGTCGAAGCGGTGGTGGAGGTCTGAGGGCCGCCTCGTCCGTTTCATCGCCGAGCCGTCAGATCGAGTTGCATCACAGCGTTGAGGAGCCTCACGCCGGCGGGATCCTCCGCCGTGCTCGGAACGATGGCGACGTGATCGGCGCCCGCGTCGTGATAGGCGGCCACCCGGGCGGCGATCTGGCCGGTGCTGCCGAGGGCCCCGATCTGCTCGAGGAGCTCGCATGGGACCGCATCGGCGAGCCCCGCGCGCACCGCGCCGGCTCGGGCGCGGTCGACGAGATCCCGGAACCCAAGCCCGGCGAACAGCTCTCCGTACCCGGGGGCACCGAGGTACACGGCAAGCTGGCCGGCCAGCTGCGTCAGCGCTAGCTCGCCGGGATCGAGCGCTGCCGGCACCCACACGCCGAGCCGGGGTGCGGACCTGCCGCTCGAGGCTGCCTCGGCGTCGATTCGGTTGCGCACCACCGCCACGTGCTCGGGCGTTACGAGGTTCAGGACAAGTTCGTCGGCGAAGCGGGCGCCAACGCGGGTCATGTGCGGACCGAACGCCGCGACCGTGATCGACGCCTCGGTCTGCGGGCGGCGCAGCTTGAAGCCGCGAGCTCGAACATGGTCACCCGAGACGTCGACGCGCTCACCGTCGAGCAGCGACCTGAGCGCCACGACGCTCTCGCGCATATGACCGGAAAGGCCGCTCCACGGCCGGTCGTGCCAGCCCGTGACGATCGCCGGACTCGACGCGCCCAGCGCGACGTCGACGGGACGACCGACGAGCGTGGCGACCGACGAGACGCCGAGCGCGATCGCGACGGGGCTGCGGACGCCGACGGCGAGCGGCCCGACCTTAAGCCGTACACGCTCGGTCTGCAGGCCGATGGCGGTGGCCAGGGCGAACGCGTCGAACGACGCCATCTCGCCGACCCACAACGACTGGATCCCGGCCCGATCGGCCGTGCGCGCGATCTCGACGGCCTCCTCGTCGGGACGATCGAGCCAGAACGGGATCGCAACGCCGAGGCTCACAGCATCGTGGCGTCGGTGGGCTGATCGAGCAGCAGGCGTCCGCACAGCTCCCACATCGCCGCGTTGACCTGGAAGTGCGCGGTGGCGGCATGGGCATCCCTGAACCGGCGCTGCAACGGCGAGTCGGCGTAGATCGCCGAGCCACCGCCGAGGTCGTACATGGCGCGGGCAGCGTCCGCGGCGGTCCGGGTCGCGTGCGTCGCCGCGAGCCGCAGCGCGGTCCGCAGCTCGACCGACACCGACGCGGACGACTGCGCGGGACGCCAGGCGTCGTCGACCGCCTGGTAATAGAAGGCGCGGGCCGCGCGCAGCGCCGCCTCGTTCTGCGCGACGACCGACCACGTCGCGGAGCGCTCGGCGAGCGTGCGGCTCGACCCGAGCCCGACCTTGTCGGCGGCGAGCTCCTGCAGGTCGTCGATCGCACCACGCGCGTTGCCCAACGCGGCCGCAGCGATCGACAGCGCGAAGAACCCCAGGATCGGGAACCGATAGAGCGCGGCCTCCGAGGTCGGCGGATCGAGCAGCCATAGGCTCCGATGCTCGGGCACGAACACGTCATCGGCGACCGCGTCGTGGCTGCCCGTGGCATTTAGACCGCTCGTCTGCCACGTATCGACGATCTCGAGCTCGGCGACGGGCATCGCGAGCACCCGCGGCGTCCTCTGGCCGTCACCGCCGCCATCGACGACGCATCCCCCGAACAGATAATCGGAATGCGTGATGCCGCTGCAGAACGACCACCGGCCCGACACGCGATAGCCACCGTCGACGCGACGGGCGGCGCCGCGCGGCGCCCAGACGCCGGCCGCGACGTTCCCCGGGTCGCCGAACACCTCCGCCAGCCCCGCCGGCGAAAGCCACCCACCGAGCAGGCTGCTGGTCGCCGCGATCGACACGCACCACCCCGCGGAGGCATCACCGCGCGCAACCGTCTCCGCGAGCCGGAGCGTCAGCGCCGGGGGAGCCTCGGGCGCGCCTGTCGTAGCCGGCGCGCCGGCGCGGAAGAGACCCGACCGCCGCAGCCCGTCGACGAGCTCGTCGGGCAGGCGCCGGAGCTTCTCGGCCTCGGGCGCGAGCGTGCGGGCGAGGGCGCTCAGTTCGTCTGCCGCGTGATCGAGGTCACTCGTCGCCGCGGCGGCGGTGGGAAGGTCGGCCATCAAGAAAGCGGTTCAGTTACCTAACCGGTTCATTAAATGTACCGCCTCGCTCGCGCTTGTCAAGGCAATCACGCCGAACCCTGTCAGGCTGTCGCCGTGGCGCATCGACAGCACCGACCGCGAACCATCGCCCGGCGCGGGGACCTGATCGCCGAAGTGGATCCGCTCAGGCCGTCGGGGCGGCTGTTGCGCCAGGCCGGCATGGAGGCTTCGTACGTTGATCTCGCCGACGCCACGCATCTCGAGTTCGACTACATGCGCTGGCTGCGGATCGTGCTGCGGGCCGCCGCTGCCCGGCGCGTGTTGCACATCGGGGGCGGCGCGTGTGCGCTCGCGAGGGCGCTTGCCGCGGCGGATCCCGGTGGGCGCCAGCAGGTGTGCGAGGTCGACGCCGACGTGCTCACCGTCGCTCGCGAGCACCTCGGGCTGCGCCGTACGCCTGGCCTGCGCGTCAAGCACGCCGAGGGCCGAGCCCACATCGCAGTACAGCCCGATCGAAGCTGGGATGCGATCGTGATCGACGCCTTCGTCGGCGTGCGCGTGCCGTTGCGGCTGGTCACCGTCGAGGCGATGATCGAGGCCGCGCGGGTCGCTCCCCTGACTTTGGTGAACGTCGTCGATAACCGATCGGCTCGCGACACCAGAGCGGTGGCGTCGGCCGTGGCGCTCGCGTATCCCAGGGTGTGGACCCTGGGCCAGCGCACGGGGAACGCGATCGTCGCCGGCTGCGCGACCGCACACGCACCCGATCTCGCACGGATCGCCGCGCGTGTCGCCGCCGACCCGTCGCCCGCCCGCCTCACCCCACCGGGGCAGGTTGCGCAGATGATCGCCTCGACCCCACCGCTTCGGGACGCCACCTGTATCGGCGATCCGCGAGAATCACGCGTATGAAGGCAGCGGTGATCTATGAGAACGGCGGTCCGGAGGCACTTCGCTACGAGGAGGTGCCCGATCCCGAGTGCCCGGACGGCTGCGTTGTGGTGGATGCCGAGGCGATCAGCATCGAGGGAGGAGATCTGCTGGCACGCGCGGGCGGCGACCTTCCCGCGACACCGCACATCGTCGGCTATCTGAGCGCGGGGATCGTGAGCGAGGTCGCCCCCGGCGTGGAGGGACGAGCCGTGGGCGACCGGGTGGTCGCGTTGAACTTCGCCGGATCGCACGGCGCCAGGCGGGTCGCCCCCGCGATCATGACCTGGCCGCTCCCCGCCGAGCTCGATGCCGCTCGCGCCGCGTCCGTGCCAGTCGCGTTCGGGACCGCCTACGAGTGCCTGTTCACGGCCGGCAAGCTCCAGAGCGGCCAGACGGCGCTCATCCATGCGGGCGGCGGAGGGGTCGGGATGGCCGCGATCCAGCTCGCGAAGCAGGCTGGGGCGACCGTGCTCGCCACGGCATCGAGCGACGAGAAGC